>DQHV01000332.1:713-7690 GCA_003524335.1 Candidatus Aminicenantota bacterium
TGCGCCGAAGAAGGTCGGCGGCGATAAAGACAAGCATGACCGCGATGATGGCCGCGATGATGAAGATGTAGACGTTCTTGACAACGTGCGAGGTCCTGTACTTGGCCGTGTCGATCTGTTCGGGAGCGCTGTGGATGCGGCCTTCGGCGAAATGGCGGCTGGCTCCGGGGTGGCATTGTCCGCAGGTCGCGGGGAGGTTCTCCTTGTTTATGGAGGATTTCGGGTCTGAAGACGCGCGGATGTCGTGGAAACCGTGGCAGGAGGCGCAGTTGGCCACCCGGGTCTCGCCGAACCGGGCGGCCGTGCCGTGGAAGCTTTCGTTGTAAGTCTTGAGGCGGGAGGTCAGGAATCCATACTGCCGGCCCAGGGCGATGTCGTCGTGGCAGCGGGAGCAGACCTGGGCCACCTTTGTCGAGTAGACCCTGGAATTGATGTTCTCGGGCGAGAGGATGGCGTGCTCGTTGTGGCAGTCCGTACAGACGGGAACATCCTTGATGCCCTTGACGAAATCCTTGCCGTGGACGCCCTCCAGATAGTCCCTCTGTATCCCCACATGGCAGGTGCCGCAGGTCTTGATGATGTTCTTGCGGGAGACGAGAGACAGCGGATCGCTGACACTCTTGATCTCATGGGCGCCGTGGCAGTTGCTGCAGTTGGCCGACATCGTCAGCCCGGATTTCTCTAGGGCTTTGAAGTGTGCGCTCTGGTTGTAGCCGCCGATAAATCCGGCGTCTTTCTTGGAAGGCACATTATCAAGGTGGCATTTCTCGCAGGTGGCGGGAAGGTTGATGGCAAAGGTCGGCGAGTCGAAGTCGTCCTTTGGCTTGATCTCGTGGGTCCCATGGCAGTCCTTGCAGCCGACGGTGATTCCGGACGTTCCCTTCTTGTTGGCCGCTTGATGGACACTGCGATCGAATTGCTGGAGGGCCGTCTCGTGGCACTGGCCGCAGGCGACCGGCTTGAGGGGCGAATCATGGGGGAATTCCTTGACCTTCTGGAGGTCGGCGTGGCAATCGACACAGGAAATCCCCGCCTGTCCGTGGATCGAGCCTTGGGCCAGGGCCTGGTCCATGAACATGGGCTTCCCGGCTTCCGACTTGAGGTCTTTGTCCGCATGACAGGTCAGGCAGTCCTCCTCAGACTGAGTCGAAGCGGATAATGCCAGAAATAGAAAAAGCACGGCGGCTAGGGTCAGGGGAAGAGAAAGCCTGGTCCTGGCGCCGGTCATTTTCTCAACAGTTTGGCTTTTCTGACAAACCCAGGGATGAACCAGACGACCGTTATAAAAAGCAGGCTGATAACCAGGATGATGAGGACCCTTTGGATGAAAAAGAGTGCGGGTGATGCCTTCGACTCGGGGCCGATATGAATCTTGGACGAGGCGATCTTCTCCGGCATCTGGGGGTGGCAATTCACCTGGCCGCAGGTGGAACGCAGGTTGGCCGGGTTGATCTTCGACCTGGGGTCGGAGGCGGGCCGGATATCATGGACGCCATGACAGCTGGCGCAGGTGGCCGCCGCCGTTGATCCGAACCCGACGGCGATCCCGTGGAGGCTGTCGATGAACGTCGTGATTTTGTCCTCGGAGATTCCGTATTTCTTCATGATCTCGGGCCGGGCATGGCAAGCGGAGCACGTGTCGGGGATGTTTTTGCTGAAAACCGGCGATTTTTCGTCCTTGGGCGAAGCGATGCCGTGCTCGCCGTGGCAATCGACGCAGAGGGGCGAGTCGATGTTGCCGGCCAGGGCCTGCTGCCCGTGGATGCTGTCTTTGTATTCGTTGAAGATGAGCTCGTGACAGCGCCCGCAGGTCTGAGGCTGCCTGGCCATGAGATGGGGTTCTCCGACCCCCTTGATATCGTGCACCCCGTGGCAGTCCGTGCAGACGGCGGCAAACTGGACCAGCCCCTTCTCAAAAAGCGCCTTTCCGTGGACGCTCTTCATGTACTCTTGATAGGGCATTTCGCGGTGGATATGGTACTTGACGACGACAGCCATGTCCTCATGACAGGAGGTGCAGGTTTGGGGGATGTTCTTGCGATGGACAGTTGACTCGGGGTCCGTGCAGGCCCGGATGTTGTGCTTACCGTGGCAGTCCCAACACTTGGCCACTTCTCCGACGCCGCGTTCGAGGTAGGCGCGTCCGTGGACGCTATCCGGGTAGGAGAGAGGGTCGAGGCCGGGCCTGGCCTTGTTGTCTTCGCGGTGGCAGGAAGAAGTGCAGTCGGGCGACGGGATGTCTTCCTGATGAGGGATATCGCCCGGCCTTTCGCCCGCCTTGACGGCATGGCAGTCGGTGCATAGCAGGGCGGAGTGGACCGAGGCCGGAAGATGGCTCTCCTTGAGGCGCAGCTTGCTGGCAGTTGCCGTCGAGCCGTGGCAGGCCAGACAGGCCGCGTTTGGGGACGCGGGTGAGGGGCTTTCTTGAGCCCGCAGAAGAGGGGCGATAAACGCGATTAGAAAAAAATAGTAACGGGCCTGCCGCATCGTAGTCGCGAGCCTCAGGAAAATGTGAATGGCCGCTTTATTCGGCCGGCTTATTGTGCTTGATCTTTTCGAGGGCGGCCGCGAAATCGAAGCTCTTGCCGTGGGCGTTGGCGTGACAGGTCAGGCACTGCTTCATGACGGCGTCCTGGTTGTCATAGACGATGAGGCCGTTCTGCTTAGACAGGGCCTTATCTTTCATGATGTTGAGCTTTTTGTACTCGCTCCCCGGGCCGTGGCAAACCTCGCAGGTAACGCCTTCGGCTTTCAGTTCTGCGGCCTTTTCATAGAGGGGGCCATGGCACTTGAGGCAGTCGAGGCTCTCGACGGGATTCTGGACGTTGGCCTGCTTGGCGACGTCGGCCGCCTGGGGGGAGCTGAGCGCGGCGAAGGACTGGGAGTGCTTGGTGCCCTGCCAGATAGGATATTGTTGACCTNNAGGGTTGAGAGCAGGACCAAAGGGGAAAATCGCCTCTTCATCGTTCCTCCTGAATTATGGATTGACAGACGATTTTAGGAAAATCAGCCGTCATTGTCAACTTGGTTAGCCGCCTGCGACTTCCATGATCACTTGTATCCGATGATCATGCTGAAGATAATCAGCAGGATCAGGCTGATGCCGAGGAATAGGAAACCGTATCCGAAAATCCGGACGGCCAAAAGCCTCCGCGGAGACATACCGATAAGCTTGACGGCTTTTTTAATGGCGCCCGACTCCTTCAGGTAGGCGTATTCTTCCGGGCGGTCTTCTTTGTATTCNNACATTGATGAGCCAGCCGGGAAGGAGCTTGGTAAAGACTTCGGGAAACCAGAGAATCAGCCCGGACATACCGATAATCCCTACACCCCAGAACACAGCCATGTAATCGAATTTTTCCCAATAGGTCCAGCGGCCGTATTCCGGGCGCGGCCCCAAACCGAGAAACCATTTTGCCGAGCCGACGAAATCTTGAAGGTCTTTCTTCCTGAACCAGAGCGAACGTTCCCCGAAGATAATCTGCCTCCAGGTCGATCTCGTCTTAGTTTTCGTTCTGAAGATCGAAAACAAGTGAAGGGAAAAATATCCGAAGGTGATGACGGCAGAGAAGCGGTGNNTTTTTCTCCCGCATGTGGCGGAATGACCGCGGCATCCAGAGGAGGGTGTGCAGGCCAAAAAAGCTGAAGACGACGACCAGCAAAGATGTCATGGCCCAGAAGGTGAAATACAGAACAGGATATTTCTTCTTGTCGTGATGCGTGGCATGCGTCAGGTACCCGGTGAAGCGGCGGTTGGCATCCGGGTGACACTTCTGGCAGGTCTTGACCACCCGGTTGAACCCGACATGCGAATCCGGATGGTCGATCATCTGGATGTCATGAGCCCCATGGCAATCCGAGCACCTAGCCGCCTTCAGATAGCCCAGGGCGTAAGCTTTTCCATGGATTGTGTTGGTGTAGGTGTTCGAGAGATCCTCATGACACGATCCGCACTGGTGCGTGACCTCCGTCATGAACTGGTCCTCCTGGATCTCCTTGATCTGGTGGGCGGAGTGGCAATCTTCACAGTTCGGCAGTTTTTTTATGGTCTCGGCGGATGATGGGGCATGGATGCTGTTGGCGAACTCTTTATAGATACCCTGATGGCAAGTGGCGCAAGTCGNNAGTGGGTGTTATGGCAATCGGTACAGATGGCGCTGGGGAGCAATCCTTTCTTGATCAAGCCACGTCCGTGAACACTGCTGGAATAGTCCACGAGGACGTTTCTTTTCGTTTTTTGCGACTCCGGCGCCGGGAGTTGTCCATGGCAATCACCGCAGAGCTGAGGGACCCTGGAGCGGTAGGTTTGGTCGCGCTCATCGAGGTGAGACATAACCTTATGTTTTCCATGGCAATCTGTACAATAGGGAGATTTTGGATTCTTTTGGACGTACCCCTGCCCATGATCGCTGTTGAAATAATCTTCAGCGATCTGAGCATGACAATTGGAGCAGTCCACGCGGCCTGCCGTCTCACAGGGGCGGTGCCTCCGGGGGTCGCTATCCGCATGACACTTCACGCAGGGAATATCTCTGTGCACGGAATTCTGGATATCCTCTTTCAAAACGGTTAGAGAAATCTCCTGGCCAGTCGAGACCTTATGAAGGTCCGCCTTCTCGTGGCATTTCAGACATTCGCGGTCGGAAGTGCCCAGGACCAGGCTCGCCCTCTTGATTCTATGGGGATGATGGCAATCGGTACAAGCCGGGATCGCCCCGACCTTCTTTTCCCACAGCTCCCCTTTGATGATCTTGATGTGGACCTCTTCGATCCTGGCGTGACATTGAGTACAGGTCGTGGCGATGTTCTGCGCCGAAATGGTGGAGGCAGGATCCGTGTGGGGGAGGATGAGATGGTTCCCGTGGCAATTGTTGCACGTGGCCGTAACGGTCAAGCCTCTTTTGAACAGGCCTTCGCCGTGGATGCTCTGGGAATAGTTGCTCAGGATCTCTCTTTCCGGAATGTCGTAGACACGGGCGACCGGCGCCCCCTCTCGATGGCACGTTCCACAGAGGAACGGGATGTTCATTTTGTAGGTTTTCGACCGGACGTCCGAGGGGGGCAAAATATCGTGGTGGCCGTGACATTCCTTGCAGGTGGGGGAGTATGGGGCTCCTCGTTTGAAAGCCTGGCCGTGGATCCCGGCTAAGAACTCTCCATCCGCTTTGGAGTGGCACGTTCCGCAATTCACGGGGAAAAGCCTTTCCGGGTGAGGGAATTCCTCTACGGCGGCATCCTGATGGCAGGCCGTGCATTTGAGCTCCTGATGGACCGAGGAGGCGAGGGCTCGAGGATTCACGAAAACGGAAATCGTCCTCCCCTGGCGTTCGGCCTTGAGGTCAGGGTCGGAATGGCAGGTCATGCAGTCTTCGTTCGTTTGCGGAAACATGAAGGACGGGCTAAGTATCGTCAGGAAGATAACGGCCGGAAGAACGGACGCCAAGGTTTTCATCTGTCCTGAATTAGTCCTCCCGGTTTTTATGATGCGGGATGTCCTCGGGTGACTCTACCTAAATATCCGGCTGTCCTTATCGTCATGACACTCAAAAATCGAGGAACTATATTAGTCCGGTCCGAGGGAAGGAGTCAATATTATTTCTATAAAAAATATGATTTTTATAAAATCTATAAGATTAATAAAAAATCCCCCCGGCCGGGTGGGCGGCAAAATGACCTCTCAGCGGTCTGATTGAGCCTGGATTTGGCGGATCTTAAGGTAGAGGGCTGCGGCCAGAAGCATGATGAAGAGTGTGGCGATGATCAGGCCCGAGCGGCGGAAGTTGGCTTCCCTGAGGGCTCCCTCGCCCCTCGTCTTAGCGTCGGCCAGGGACTTGGCTCCTTCTTCCAGGCTGACTTCGATCTCGGCAGGCGACAGCGCGTGAGTGAGGTTGCGGGCGAGGACGAGGGCCGTCGAGGCATCCTGGAGCTTGAACCGGGCCTCGCTCACCTCGACGCCTTTCCGCTCGGCTGTGGCCAGGAGCGCTCCGGCGGCCTCTGAGGAGGCGACGAAATTGTCGATCTGCTGCTTGATTTTCAGCCCTGTCTGGTGCGGCTCCGTCCCGGCGTCATGACACTGGACGCAGACATCCGCCTTTCCTCCGGCGAGAAAGTTATCCGAGGGGGAAGAGATAAGGTGGTTGCCATGACAAACCTCGCACTCTGCGATCCCCAGGTCATCGAAGGCTTGCTTGTGGGGGCTCTTGGAGAACAACTCTCCGGCGCTGGGATGGCACTGCCGGCAGACGAAGGCGATCGAGGTCACCTCCGGCGGCGCGGCACCGTGGTTGCCATGGCAATCGTTGCAGACGGGCGCCGAAAGGTCTTTTTTCTCGAAAAGTGCCCGGGCGTGAACGCTCTGCTTATAGTCATCGACCTGCCGGACGGGAATCCCGTAGCCTTTCATGAAATCAGCGTTGGCATGGCAGCGGCCGCAGGTTTGAGGGATGTTCCAGGGAAAGGTCTGGGATTTGGGGAAGCTGGATGACTGGATGCCATGAACGCCATGGCAATCTGTGCAGACGGCCGCGTTGGCATCGCCCTTCTTGAGCAGCTGGCCGTGCTGGCTGGTCCTGTAGAGAGAAAGCTGGTCGACCCGGATGTTGGGATTAAACTTCCTCATGTAGGCGGAGTCGGAATGGCAGGAGCCGCAGAACTCCGGGATCTCGGCCCTCTTCGGGGCGTCTTTGAAAGACTTGTCCTTGGCCAGCTGGGTATCGTCCTGAGTCGGGTTTCCGCCGTGGCAGTCATGGCAGCCCATTNNTCCTCTGGTCAAAGCTCGCCATGACACATTCAAAGGCAGGTTCATTTTCCTTGGTTAGGCGCCAGATAAGTTAACGCGGTCATAACGAGGATGTAGGCCACGATTGCCAGCCCGATGATCGTGAAGACCGGGCTTTTCTTTTCCCGGGCCGCCCGGCGGTCCAGGAACGGCACGAGCAGAAAAAGCAGACCCCCTAGCAAGAAACTGAGGATGGCCA
>DQHV01000251.1 GCA_003524335.1 Candidatus Aminicenantota bacterium
CTGTCTCCGGCCAGTGGACGAAGGGCGTGGAAAGGAACCTCAGCGTGGCGCCGCCCAGGGGGAGCGTTTCGCCGTCGGCGACGACGCGGACGCCGTCCTCGACGCCAAAAAAGCCGCGCAGCATCTCCTTGGTCTTGGCGGACCCGAGGATGACGGCCTGGGGCGCCAGCTTCCGGAAGATGCGGAGGAGCCCGGTGTGATCGGGCTCCATGTGGTTAACGACGATATAGTCGATCTTGGAGACGTCTATGAGCTCCTCGATCTGCGATATGTACTCGTCCGCTTTGATGGACTTGGTCAGGTCGATGAGCGCCGTCTTGTCGCCTTTGACCAAATAGGAATTATAGGTGACGCCCTCCTGGGTGATCGGCCAGAGGCCTTCGAAGAGGTCCGTCGTCCGGTCGTTGACACCGACCCAGAAGATCCCGGGCTTGAGCTCGCGTGCGGGCATGATCATTCACCTCCAGGGGGATAAGGAGAGCGTTTGAACAGATAGTATACCATGAACTTCAGCCGGCAGCCGGATCGAGGAGAAAGAGCCGCAGGTCCATGACGTTGGTCCGGGTCGGGCCGGTGATGATCAGGCCTCCCGTCTTCTTGAAAAAATTGTAGGAATCGTTTCTCTCCAGGTATTCCTCGGCGGATAGATTGCGCTTCGCCGCCCGGAGGGCCGTGGCCGCGTCGGCCCAGGCGCCGGCAGCGTCGGTCGGACCGTCCCGGCCGTCCGTCCCCAGGCTGGCAACCAGGAACTTCCAGGCGTGCGGAACCGCGTTCGCCGGACTGAAAGGCTGTCTCTTCATGAACTCCAGGAGAGACGCCAGAACAAACTCCGTATTCCGGCCTCCCCTCCCCTTCCCCTTGACCGTCACCGTCAACTCGCCGCCGGATAGGAGGCAAAGGGGCGCTCTTTTGGTTTTTTCCGATCGGGCCACCCCGGCCGCAATCGAGGCATATTCCCGGGCCGCTTCCCGGGCTTCCCCGGAATCGCCGGCGCAGAGGATGACGGGACGAAAACCCAGCCGCTTGGCCCGGCCGGCCGCCGCCGTTAGGGCCGTTCCGTTATCGCCGATGACTAATGTCGAGACATTCCGAAAAACGCGGTCCCCTTTCTTGAGTGTCTCCGGGATCAGCCCGGTGAGTCCCGCCTTGATGACTGTTCGTACCGCGTCCGGCGCCTTGGCCCACAAGCGGTATTTTTTCAGGGTGCGCCGCGCGTCCGCGTATGTCGTCGAATCCCAATGGGTCGGGCCGGAAGCGATACTCTCCAGGTCGTTCCCGACGACGTCCGAGAGCACAAGGTTGACGACACGAGCCGGATAGGCGGCTTCGGCCAGCCGGCCTCCCTTGACCCCCGACAGGTGCTTCCGGACCGTGTTCAACTCAACGATGTCGGCCCCGGCGCGGAGAAGCTCGTCGGTCACCAGTCTTTTATCGGCCAGGGTTACAGGCGGACGGGGCAAGCAGACCTGGGCGGACGCCCCGCCGGATATAAGCACGAAAACGAGGTCTTTTGCACCTGCTTTTTGAGCCAAATTAACGATCCTCCGGGCCGCCCGGACGCTTCTCTCGTCCGGGAGAGGATGGGCCGCCGGAAGGCAGGTGATTTTTTCCGCTGAAACCCTTTGCCCCGGACGGCAGACCGCTATTCCTTCAGTCAGCCGGCTGCCCAAAACCCTCGCCAGGGTCTCGGCCATGAAAGGCGCGGCCTTGCCGATGGCAATGAGAAAGACACGTTCATATGAGTTCAAGTCGAACACTCTGCCCCGGATGCTGAGCCTCGACCCTTGGCGATGGACGCTCCGGCGGACGAGCCGGTCCGCAGCCACCTCTCTTAAAGCCGCTTTGAAAATTTTCTGGGCCGCATCCGGAAGATAGCGTCGCCGCCGCTTTGCCTTCATCATTATTACTATACTCGATTCCCTTTTTAGCTTCACGCGATCTTCACCTTTCCTTGACACCGCCTCCCGGCCGGCGATATGCTGGGCTTAACCGGATCTTGACCGAATCTTGACCCGCCGAGGGATGTTATCCTCCGTGGTGTGGTGTTAATCTAAACGATGGGTGACCGAATGCCGAATTCTCCGGTCCGCCGTCCGGCCCGGCCGCGCTTCTTCCTGGGGCCGAGCCAGAGACTTGTCGGAGTCTTCGTCCTCTTCATCCTGCTTCCGGGCGCGTTCCTCGGCGTTTTCGCGCTGCGGGTGTTGAGGCAGGAAGGCCAGCTCGCCAGACAGCGCACGCGCGAGCGTCTGGAAAGAACGGCCGAAGAAATCGGCCGCGACCTGAATTTGGAGTTCCGGCGTTGGAATGATGCGGCCCGGACCGCGGCCGGGGTGAAGACATTCGACGCGGGTTCCTTTCCCGAGATCGTCCGCCTGGCTCTCCTGGAACCGGGCGGCGGTGTGTATTTGTCCGTATCCGACAAAGGTCTCGAGGCGTTCCCTGCCGGGGCTTTGCTGTATGTCTCGCCTGCGATGCTGCCGTCTCGAACTTCGCCAAGCCGATTTCCCGCCGGGCTGGCCGAAGCCGAATCCCTGGAAATGGCCCGGGAAGATTATCCAAACGCCATCCGCGCTTACCGAAACCTGCTCGATTCGGCCGACGCCGGGCTGCGGCCGCTGATCCTCCAGCGCCTCGCCCGGACGCTCCGCAAGGCCGGAAAGCCCGGAGAGGCCGCCGGAGCTTACCGGGAACTCCAGCGCCTGAATACGGCTTGGATCGGAGGGCTGCCTTCGGACCTCATCGCCCAATCCGAACTCTGCTCTCTTGCCGCCGAGCGTGGCGATTCGGTTGGACTGTCTCAAACGGCCATGGCTTTTTATCGCGATCTGGCGACGGGGAAATGGCTTCTCGACAAACCTCGTTATCTCTTCTATTCCGACCGCTGCCGGACCTGGTGCCGGGAGAGCCTGGTCGCGCCGGACGAATTCGACCGCGTCCGAACGACGGAGGAGCGAAAGCTCGCCCTCTCCCGAGCAGCCGAGGACTTGCTGAACCTACCCCGAGGTATGTTTTCCGGAGAAGCCAACGCGCACCTCGCCTTCTGGAATACCGATCCTTTTGCGATGGTCGTGCTTTCCGCCGACTTCCTGGAATCGCGCTGGTGGCCCCAACTCCTCACAACCCGGGGGGAAGACCTCGAGGGGACTCTGTCCACTCCCGACGGTCAGACGGTTTTCGGATCGCCTCCCTCGGAGACGCCCCCTCTCGCTGTGACCCACGACTTCCGGATCGACGACACACCGTGGCTCCTGCAGATTTGGCCCGTCCGGCCGGAGGCGATTTACGCGGATATCAGGCAAAGACAGGCGCTCTCCATAGGGATTCTGGCGTTCGTCGCGGTGCTTCTGGCCTTCGGGAGCTACATCACGGTCCGGATCGTGAGACGGGAGCTCGAGATCGCCAGGCTCCGGGCCGATTTTGTCTCGACGGTCTCCCACGAATTCCGCTCTCCATTGACGGGGATACGGCAACTTGGTGGAATGCTGCTCGATGGGCGCGTCACCGACCCGGTGAAACAGCAAGGCTATTTCAGGATGATCGTCCAGGAGAGCGACAGGCTGGCCCGCCTTGTCGAAAATATCCTCGACTTCTCCCGCATAGAAGAAGGCCGCAGGGAGTACCGGTTTGAGCCGCTCGACCCAACCCCATGGCTGCGGAAGCTGGTCGCCGATTTCAAGGCGGAAATCGCGGTGACCGGAGCGGCGGTCGAAGCGGACATCCCGGACGGGCTTCCCGCCATGTCGGCCGACCGCGAAGCGCTGGGATCGGCGGTCCGCAACCTCCTCGACAACGCCGTGAAGTACTCTCCCGGGGCGAAGACGGTTTGGCTCGACGCCTTGGCCGAGGGCGGCGAAATCAGGATCGCCGTCCGCGACCGGGGAGTCGGGATCTCCGAGCAAGACCGGAAGCATATCTTCGACCGGTTCTACAGGGCCGATGGAGAGATTTCGAAGCGGGTCAAGGGAGCGGGGCTCGGGCTCAGCCTTGTCAGGTATATTGTGACGGCCCATGGGGGCACGGTCGAATGCCAGAGCCGGGTCGGTGAGGGCAGCACCTTCACGATCCGGCTTCCGATCGCGCCCCTGACAGGAGGAGGTTGAGATGAACGAACGCATCCTCGTCGTGGAGGACGAACCGACGATCGCGACGGGCCTTCGGGACGACTTGGAGCTCGAGGGATTCACCGTGGAGGTCGCCGACGACGGAGCGGCAGCATTGAGCCGGATCCTCGAGGGAAAGTTCGACCTCATCCTGCTCGACTTGATGCTGCCCGGGATGGACGGTCTCGAGGTCTGCCGCCAGGCCCGTTTGAAGGGCGACCGCACTCCGGTCATCATGCTCACGGCCAAGGGGCAGGAGGTGGACAAGGTAGTGGGCCTCGAATTGGGGGCGGACGACTACGTCACCAAACCCTTCAGCCGGCGCGAGCTCCTCGCCCGGATCAAGGCCGTGCTGCGCCGCGTCCAAGACGGTCCGGGGCCGAGCGGTGTTTATCGTTTCGGCGCCGTCACCGTCGACACCGGCCGGTGCGAAGTCTCGCGACGGGGCGAGAAGATCGACCTGACCGCCATGGAATTCAAGCTCCTCAAGATCTTCCTGGAACACCGCGGCCGGGTCCTGACGATCGACGAGCTGATGCAGGAGGGCTGGGGCTCCGATGCCGTCCTGACAGACCGGGTGATCTACACACATGTCAGCAACCTCCGCAACAAATTGGAGGAGAATCCTCAAAAACCGCGATTTCTGATCGGCGTCCGGGGTATCGGATACCGGTTCGACGGGTAGGGGTGTTCAGGCGGGAGCGGTGGCCTTGACCGAAACTTGGATAAGGCTTGACCCAAGCTTGGAGCAAAGAAGATGCACTTTCCTTATCATGTCATCGAACTCGGGAGGTGCAAGATGAAAAAATCAAGTTTGCTTTCGCTGATCGTTCTGGCCCTGGCCGTCTCTCTGCTGCCGGCGGGTCAAACGGCGCAGAAATCCCAGTCGGCGGACGTCCTTCTCGGCGCCGCGCTTCATCAAGAAGAGGTGGAGGGGAACCTCGAGGCGGCGATCAAGATTTACCAGAAGCTGCTCGCGGATTTTCCCGGGAACCGGCCGCAGGCGGCCCAGGCCCAGTTCCGCATCGGGATGTGCTACGAGAAACTGGGCCGGGAAGAGGCCCAAAAAGCCTATCAAACAGTTATCCAGAACTATGGCGAACAAAAAGAAATNNGACTTGGCCATCCATGACTTGATAAGCGGGGAAAACAAGATCCTGACCCATGAAGCGGACCTCGGCCTGACAAAGGGTTTTGCCATGACCCCCTTGTTTTCCAAGGACGGCAGGCAAATCGCCTACTCCTGGTGGCATCCCAACCATACTTATGACCTGCTTCTCCTTGACGTGGATAATCCCTCGCCCCGTAAACTTTACAGCCGTGAAGGTGAACATGTGGGTCCTTCGTCCTGGCTTTCGGATAAGGACCTTATTTTCAGCAGATACAACTATGCGACGAAAATGGCTCAATTCTGCTCTCTCAACATCTCGGATGGGACAATACGCGAGCTGAAGACATTCGAGATCAGTAAATGGCCTCGGTTGTCCTGTTCTCCGGACGAAAAATATATCGCTTGTGATTATGCCAACGAAACCGACGGCGGGAAATTTGATATCAATCTATTGACGATGGCTGGGGATAGTGAAATTTCCCTGGTTAAGCATCCGGCTAACGACAGGGTGCTTGGCTGGGTCCCGGGGAGAAAAGAGTTCTTGTTCACAAGTGATCGTTCAGGGACATGGGATCTATGGGCAATACCTGTTGACGGCGGGAAGCCGTCCGGACCGGAAAAGCGGATATATACGGATATCGGCGAAGTCGAACCGGTGGGCTTTGTTCAAGACGGGAATTTCTATTTCGGCTTTAACAAGCGTAATTTCAATGCTTATCTTGCACCGTTCAATGCAGAAACAGGTGAGCTTAAGGAGAAATCAGGAAAGACCTTATTGGGTTCGAATTTCTGGTTAGGATGGTCTCCCGATGGACAATATTTATCCTATATTGAGGAGGAATCCGGAGCGGATAACCCCCACCGGCAACTCATTATTCAGGATCTGAAAACCGCCGAAAAACGTAAACTGGCGGATAACCTGACCGCCATTTCGTCCTGCTGGTCTCCGGACGGCAACTCGATTTTAGCTGTCGGTTTTGAAAAAAGCATTAGTACAAAAAGCGCAGGTGTTTACACCGTTGATGTGAAAACAGGCCAAACAACCCAAATTCTAAATCTTTCCGACTATAAAAATAAGATTAACCCCCCTGCCGACGACGCCTTTCCCCTTTCCGATGTCGAGTGGTCTTCGGATGGAAAGAGCATCTTCTGTCTGTTTTTTACCGACCGGCTTGTGAAACATGATCTGGCAACCGGGGAAGATACAATCCTTTACAGGCACTCTCGGTTTGAGAGGAGCGTCTTTCGGCGTTCCCCTGACGGCAAAAGCCTGCTTTTCGGAGTGCGGAATCTAGAGGAAAAGAAAAGTCGTCTCTTCACAATCCCTGTAGAAGGTGGGCAAGAAAAGGAGTTGTGCACTCGTCAGGAACCGGGTGGTTTTGGAACGGCGATGTGGTCTCCCGATGGCAAATATGTATATTTTACCGAGATGCAAGATGGAACCAGTTTGTGGCGCATCCCTGCAGAAGGGGGAATTCCTCAGAAGGTCTGGCACTCAAAAAATAGAGCTGATGTCTGGGGTATTCACCCTGATGGAAAGCAAATGGCGCTTGCCATCCATGAACTTGAAATGGAAATCCGAGTGATTGAGAACCTGGCTCAAGAAATTGAAAAAATCTATGATCCATCCAAATGAATCCATATAAATAACAATGAAGGCGCCTTGTATTGGCCGCAGTCGTATTTTAGAATAGGAACAAATCATCAGGCAACGGCAAGAGCCGCATGGCCGTCTGTTGAAAGGGCCGATGCAGAAACGCCGGCGGATCGTCCTTCTTTTCGGGCTCGGGATAGTTCTTCCCAGCCTGCTCCTGGGATATCTGGCCTTCCGGGGC
>DQHV01000367.1:0-291 GCA_003524335.1 Candidatus Aminicenantota bacterium
CCGATCCAGGTGCAGATCAGGGTGAAGACCATGACCTGCCACTTGAGGCTCCGTCCGGCGACCATGAACTGCTCCTGGCTCTTGATCTTCCTGGAGCGGATGAAGTTCAGGACCGTCAGAGCGATGAGATAAGCGAGGATGATGATGAGATAGGTCGACATGCCGCCCTCCTTCGCGCCGGGCCGGCCGGCGCCGCTATACGGATTCGGGCGGCGCTTCGCCGCCCTTCCTCTCGAGCTTGACCGAGAGAAGCCGGGTCATGTTGGGCTCGGCCATGGTCGTGCCGTAGAT
>DQHV01000367.1:348-555 GCA_003524335.1 Candidatus Aminicenantota bacterium
TCGAGGAGCTTGACCGCGGCGTTGCCGCCCTTGAAGAGCAAGGCGAAGAGGTCTTGGAAGTTCTTGTTGACCTCCCCCAGAGCCTTGAGGAACTGGGTCTTGCTCTCCTCGTCGATCCTGCGGATGGCCTCCTCGGTCGAGGTGATCGACTCGCGGAGGTCGCCGCGCTGCTCCGTCAGGAAATCGAAGCGCTTCTTCTGCTCGAGG
>DQHV01000367.1:601-10182 GCA_003524335.1 Candidatus Aminicenantota bacterium
CCGGGGCGGCCTCGGCGGCGGCCCGAACCTCGCTCCTGAGCTCGGCTAAGGTCTTCTTGAGCTCCTGCCAGCACATCTCGTCGAGATTGACCAGGTCGCGCTCGACTTCGGCTTTGCGGATCTCGTCGCGGACGCGCTCGTTCTTGGCCGCTTCCTCTTCCTCCCGCGTCCTCTGGACGGCGGCTTCTGAGCTCTCGAGGGTTTCGCGGCCGCGCGCGAGCGCCGCTTCCATCTCCTCGAGCCGCGCTTCGGCGCCGAGGCGCTCCTCACCGACCGACCCGGCGCTCTCGCGAAGGGCTTGGATCTCCTCCCGCAGGCGGGCCTGGGCCTCTTCGCTCTGCCGGGCGTCGGCCTCGAGCAGCTCGATCTTGGCGGCGGCGGCCGCCTGGCGCTTCTCCGTGGCCCGGATCTGGTCGCCGAGGCCGTTCATCCGCTCCTGGACGAGGTCGAGACCGGCCTTGGTCTCGAAGAAGCCGCGCTCGAGCCCCTCCGCTTCGGCGACGAGTCCGGCGTGGCCCCGCTCTTTCTCCTCGCTCTTCTCTTTGAGGGAGCGGGCTTCCGCTTCGAGGCGGGCCAGGCCTTCGCCCGTTCCCTGCAGGGCCTCGTTGAGCCGGTCCTTCTCGCCGTGGATAACATCGAGCTCGCGCCCGAGGAGCGCCTGAGTCGTCCGGATCCGCGCGCCGTCGTCCTGACCGTAGCGGAGCTCGCGCTCCCGGTCCTGGATGACGCGTTCCGTCCGGTCGAGCTCTTCGCGGACCGCGGCCAGTTCGGCCTCGAGGGACTCGAGGCTTCTTGTTCTTTCGTCGATCCCGGCCGTCAAGGGCAGGATGTCGGATTCGACGCCGGCGATCTCGGCCTCGAGCCGGCGCATCTCGGAGGCCAGGGCGATCGCGCCCTCGGCCCTCTGCCCGACCCGGAGGAGGCCCGACGCCAGGAGAAGGTCCCCCGACGGCGTCAGGAAATTCAGGCCGGGGTGATCGATCCAGAGCCGGACGGCCTGGCCGACGTCGTCGACGATGACGGCGTCCTCGAGCCCGGCCAAGCGGTCCCGGAGGAGGTCGTCGGATTCGATGAGGCTCTTGAGCAGTCCTTTTACGCCCGGCCGGCCGAGAACTTCGGCCGGGACCGGCGGCCGGGCCGCGGCGGGGATGAGAAGGTAGGTGCCGCGGAGGCCCTCGGGCAAGCCGCGAAGGAACTCTTCAGCGGGGACGACGCGGGACCGGGCCCCGTCCCTCCAGAACGCGTCGAAGAGCGCGGCGTTGGCGGGATCCGTCCTGATCACGTCCGCCAGGATGCCGAGCCCTCCCGGGACATCGTCGGCCGGGACTTCGCCGCGCTCCTTCTCGTCGATCTTGCGCAGGGCCTGGAGGTGATAGGCGGTCTCGTCGCGGCGGGACTTCAGGGCTTCGAGCCGGCGCCGGGCCGTCTCGATGGCCGCCCTCTCCGCGCCAAGGGCCGTCTTGACGTCCTCCGCCCGGCTGACCAGGGTCTGCCGGAAGCCGCGCTGTTCCGTGATCTCCGCTTCGAGGGCGGCCGTCCGGGACGCGTTTTCGGAGAGAAATCCGTTCTGTTCGGCCAGCTGCGCCGCGAGCTTCTCCTCCTGGCGGACGAGGAGCTCGAGCTCCTTGTCGGACCGGACGTTCTCGTTTCTCGTCTCGGTCAGGGCTTGGAGGGCCTGGAGATAGAAGCCGCGCAGGGCTTCGATCTCCTGCTCGGCGCTCCGCCGGGCGTCCTTCGCGCCGGCGAGGCTCGCCGCGGAGGCGTCGACCTCGGACCGGCTGGCCGCGAGCGTCCCCTCGAACCCGCCCAGGCGCCCCTTGAGGTCCTCGAGCTCCCGGGTCAGGTAGAGGACGTCTTCGAGAAGCTCGTTCCGGTCGGCTTCGGCCCGCTTCTTCTTTTCCTCGAAGAACTCGATCCTCTTCGACTCGCGCTCGATGTCGCTCTCCGTCCGGGCGGCGCTCGACTTCAGGCCGAAGAGCATCTCCTGCGACTCCTTGAGGGCCTTCTCCAGGTCCCAGTGTTCCCGGCGCCGGGCGGCGGCGTCCTTCTCCTCGTTCCGGAGGCGGGCGGTGGATTCCTGTTCGCCGCGGAGGCTCGCCTCGTATCGGGCGGTGGCTTCGTGCTGGGCCTTTTCGAGGAGGACGAGCTTCCTCTGGTAGTGATGGGAGGTCAGCTCCCGGATGCGCTCCCGCAAGCGGCGATAGCGGTTGGCCGCCCGGGCCTGGCGCTGGAGGGAGTTCTTGGCCTTCTCGACCTCGATGATGATGTCCTCGAGGCGGATGAGGTTCTGCTCGGTGCTCTCGAGCTTCGACTGGGCCTGCCGCTTCTTGTCCTTGTAGTAGGCCGTGCCGGCGGCCTCCTCGATATACTGCCGCTTTTCGTTCGGCTTGGAGGTGACGAAGTTGCCGATCGCGCCCTGCTCGATGACGAAGTACTCCTTCTCGCCGATGGCGTGGCGCCAGAGCTCGTCCTGGATGTCCTTGAGGCGGACCGTCTTGCCGTTCATCCGGTATTCGCTCTCGCCGGAGCGGAAGGCGCGGTGGGAGACGACGAGGCTGTCGTCGGCGTCGGCCAGCGATAGGACGGCGTCGGCCATGCTCAGGGCGGGGCGCTTGGAGTTGCCGCTGAAGATGACCTCGTCGGTCCGGTCGCTGCGGACGTTCTTCTGGCGGTGGCCGCCGAGGACCCAGAGCATGGCGTCGACGAGGTTGCTCTTGCCGGTGCCGTTGGGGCCGACGATGGCGGTGATGCCGGGGTGGAAGACGATCTTGGTCCGCTCGGCGAAGGATTTGAATCCTTGCAGCTCGAGCTTCTTGATGATCATGCTCATGGTGTCAAAGCGCTTTCGGTCGTTCGGGTCCCGCCGCGGGGCCGGACAAGAGGGGTATTGTATGCGAATCCCCTGGAATTTGAAAGGGCCAAGAAGGGGACATGTACTTGTACGTGTCCCCGTTTTGNNTTTAAAAAGGGACTGTCCCCGCAGGGGACTGTCCCTCTTTCTTCGGGAATTTCCCCTCCCCGCGATTGTATTAAATATGGAAGCGCGAGCTTCCCGGGATATGCCGAAAGGAGGCGACGATGTTCCAAGACGCGCTGTTCGTCCCGCCAAGGCACCTGAGGGACAAGGCCGCGGCGCTGCCGGCGGCCGTGCTCATCCATGCGGTCGCCCTGACGCTGCTCCTGACCCTGCCCCTTCTCCGGGTCGGGGAACTGCCGGAGGTCGATATCTCGGGCGTCATCGTGGTTCCCGCCCTGCCCGTGCCGCCCCTCGCGCCTCCGAAAGCGAGGTCCGGGAATCCCGGGGCCCGGATCAGGAAGCGGGCCTTCGCGCNNGGGCTTCGGGGCCGAAGGCGCCGAGTTCGGCGTTCCCGGCGGCGTCGACTACGGCCTGACCGGAGGCGGCCTGTCGGCGAACCTCCTCGGCGCCGAGCTCTATGGCATCATCGGCGAGGTCGAGCCCGTCGTCCACGCTATCGGCGAGGTCCGGGCTCCCCGTCTCGTCAGGAAGGTGGAGCCGGAATATTCCGTACTTGCCCGGGAGGCCCGGATCGAGGGGGTCGTCATCCTCGAGGCGACGACCGACATCCATGGCCGAGTGACGGCCGTCCGGGTCCTGCAGTCGGTCCCGCTCCTCGACGATGCCGCCGTCGTGGCCGTCAAGCAGTGGGTCTATGAGCCGCTCATGGTCAACGGCCGTCCCCGCCCCGTGACCTTCACCGTGACCGTCCGCTTCGTCCTGAAATAGGGGACAAGGGGACATGTACCTCCGGTACGTGTCCCCGTTCTTGTGCGGGACTGTCCCCGCAGGGGACTGTCCCTCTTTGATTTGACATAAAATACGGATTCGTTTACCTTAATCGGGCCTCTCGACGCCAGCGTAGCTCAGTCGGTAGAGCAGCTGATTCGTAATCAGCAGGTCGGAGGTTCGATCCCTCTCGCTGGCTCCAACGATTTCCCCCGCCCGAGCATGGGCCATCACCGGTTGACTTCCCGCCCATCCCTCTGTTAGTCTGAGGCCAAGCTAGAGTAGGGGAGTTCGCTTGGCCAATAAGTGCCCGATCTGCCATTCCGACAATCCTGATTCCCTGAAATTCTGCGGGGAGTGCGGCACTCCGTTGCCTCTGCCCCAAGGCCATTCTCAGGCTATGACGGAGACGCTTCAAACGCCGGTCCATGAACTGACTACCGGTTCGACATTCGCCGGGCGCTTCCAGGTCATCGAGGAGCTGGGCCACGGCGGCATGGGCAAGGTCTACAAGGTTTTTGACACGAAGATCAAAGAGAAGGTCGCCCTCAAGCTTATCCGGCCGGAGGTCGCCTCGGATAAGGACACGATCGAGCGGTTCTCGAACGAGATCCGGCTGGCCCGGAAGATCGGCCACCGGAATGTCTGTCGGATGTTCGACCTCGGCGAGGCGGAAGGCGCCCACTTCATCACCATGGAATATGTCCACGGCGAGGACCTCAAGAGCATGATCCGCATGTCCGGCAGCCTGAGCGTGGGCATGCTATTGAGCGTCGGGAAGCAGGTTGCGGACGGGCTGGCCGAGGCCCACAGTCTGGGCGTTATTCACCGCGACCTCAAGCCCCAGAACATCATGATCGACAAGAACGGCAACGCCAAGGTCATGGACTTCGGGATCGCCCGGTCGGTCCGGGAGAAAGGGATCACCGGTCCGAGCGTCATGATCGGGACGCCCGAATACATGAGTCCGGAGCAGGCCGAAGCCAAAGAGGTCGACCTTCGATCCGACCTCTATTCCCTGGGAATCATCCTTTATGAGATGGCGACGAACCACGTTCCCTTCGAGGGGGAAACATCCCTCAGTATCGCCATGAAGCACAAGGGGGAGACGCCAAAAGATCCGAGGAGCCTCAATCCGAATGTCCCGGCCGACCTAAGCGGCGTCATATTAAAGTGCCTCGAGAAGGACAAGACCAAGCGATACCAGAGTGCTTCCGACGTCCATTCTGAGCTTGAGAAGATCGAAAAGGGAATCCCGACAACGGAGAGAATCCAGCCCAAAACGAGGGCTACGACTACAAGAGGAGCGACCGTTACCATTAAAAGACGCTGGATATTGGCGACTTCAGTGCTCATCCTGGCGCTTCTCGCCGCTTTTACTTTCCTAATCTGGAGAGGTATCAAGGCCAAAAGAGGGACCGTCTCTGCCCACAACAAGGTACTCGCAGTTTTACCATTTGAGAACCTGGGGCCTATCGAAGATGAATATTTTGCGGATGGGATAACGGATGAGATAACGAACAGTCTCTCAACTCTCTATGGAATTGATGTCATCTCCCGCAACAGCGCGGGGCAATATAAAAAGACAGCGAAGACGATCAAGCAGATCAAAGAGGAGTTGAACGTTGATTATGTTCTTAGCGGAACCGTTCGCTGGGAAAAAGAGTCCGGCCAACTGGGACGAGTGCGGGTTAGCCCGCACCTTATTCGGACCGAAGATGATACCCAAGTTTGGTCAAATACCTACGATCAAGCGGTGGAAGATATTTTTGGGATCCAAACAAGAATCGCTGACAACGTTATCAAGCAACTTGACTTCACCATCCTTGAACCTGAGCGAAGAATATTGGAAGCCCGCCCTACAAATAACCCCGAGGCGTATGATTGCTTTCTTCGCGCGAATAGCCTGGCACCCGTCGATACCTTATCCCCTCAGGAATGTGAACTAGCGATTGGCTTGTATGAAAAAGCAGTCCGTCTGGACCCGAAATTCGTTCAAGCCTATATCGCGCTTTCTGTATTCCATAGCGCTGTGTATCATGCAGGGATAGATAGGACGGAGGCGCGACTAGCTAAATCAAAGGCCGCAGTGGATAGGGCGCTTGAGCTTGCGCCGGATTTGCCCGGGGGAAAGAAAGCGTTGGCCTATTATTACTACTGGGGTTATTTGGATTATGATCGCGCCCTCGAAATATTGGAATCTGTCCGGAGGGCAAGGCCAAATAATCCGCCAACTTTCATTGGGTTTATTCAAAGGCGGAAAGGAAAATGGACCGACGCTCTAGGCATTCTGGAAGACGTTTTCAAACTCAATCCCCGAGATTCAGAGGCAGCTTCGGAAATAGCACTCACCAAAATGAGTATGCGCAAATATGAGGACGCCGAGTCCTGGGAAGACCGATCCCTTTCACTCAATCCCCAATATATTCAAGCCAAGGCGGATAAGGCTCGTAGTTTGTATCTTCGGACGGGAACTACTGAAGAGGCAGGGGCTCTTGTGAAGGCACTGACCCCGGGTCCGTGGAGTGACTATCTCGGGGTCCTCCTGGCAACGGCGGACAGAGACTGGAAGTCAGTTCTGGATAAGCTCGACTCCATTTCTCTTGATAGTTTCGATGTTTTTTCGTTATCTTATTTCGATAAGAATCTTGCTTACGCACAAGCATTTCTTGCACAAAAAGATTCTTCTAATGCTAGACGGTATGCCGATCTGGCACGGGCGGCTTCGGATAAATCAGTGAATGAGAATCCCGTGGACCCAAGGTATCATTCCTCGCTTGGCCTTGCGTATGCCTATTTGGGACGAAAAGACGAGGCCATTCGGGAGGGATACCAGGCCGTAACCCTTTATCCGATATCCAAAGATGCATTGAATGGCCCTAGTTTTGTGGTGAATCTCGCTCAGATCTTTGTTATTACGGGAGAATATGAAAAGGGCCTCGAAAAATTAGAGTTCCTAATGTCCATTCCGGCCGGATATTATATCTCTGCCGGCTCACTCCGAAAGGATCCCGCTTGGGATCCCCTCCGCGACCAGCCACGGTTCAGGCGGCTTATAGAAAAATACTCGTTAGATTGATACAGCCGGCTCAGACGAAGGCGTGGCAGCTCGTCGTGGGTGAGCACAATCTGAGCACAATCGATTTTACAGTCCGTCAAAATTAATCATTATCAGTTAGATAAAACACTAGAGCAGTTGGTTCGTAATCAGCAGGTCGGAGGTTCGATCCCTCTCGCTGGCTCCAACGTTCCTTGCCTTTGACTTCGGTCTATCTCAGGCGGTATCCTTGCCCCGTGAAGTTAAAAAGCGAGTGGATTCAGGCCGGCTTCTTCTTGATCACGGAAGCGGCCGCTCCTCCGAGCGATCAACCATTCCTTCCTCCGCGAATCATCACGGCCAGCACCTGCATCGCCGAGGCATATCCTGGCTATTGGGCGTTGCCAGGCGGAGAGGTGTGGTCAGACGGGGGGACTCGGCCGGCAACGCTGGCTGATGCCCCAAAAGAACTGAAGCTCACCGAATCGCAGTTCGATGATCTGCGCTCGTGGGTCGACCGTGCTCTGGCATCTTCGGATTTGGGCTGGCCGAACGTGTTCCTGAACCTTCGCGCTGCGCGTGAATTCAAGCGCCGGTTCATGCATGCCATTTCCGGAGTGCACCTCATCGGCCTGGCCATCGCGTCTGACGATGTCGAAGAGTTCACGAGCGACCCGTCCAGCATGGGGGATGTCGCTTCGAAACGACTGCCCCCTGATGATTCGGGCGTCTTCGTCGGCTTTGATGTGCTCGGGATGGAGTATGGAGCGTCTTTCCACACCTTCTCATGCAACGGCCTCGAAAAAGATTATGTGGAAAAGCTCGGAATAATCTTCAATGCTCACGGTTTGATCCCCGATCAGGACCAGGCCCTTGCTGCCGCCGAGTATACGAATCGCGATGAAACACGTGCAGAGCCCGTGCCCTGGTTCGCGGTGAAGTTATATGAATACGACCTAGTCAATTCGGTTTCGGAGGTGTCTGGTGGCGTCTGAAGCCTATATGGTTGTTATTGCGTCATACGATCCTGAACGAAAGATTACGGCGATCATGAGAATCAGAGAGGTGACGGGCTTGGGAATCGCCGACGCAAAATCGCTATTGGATAATGTTCCCTCGACCCTTATGGATGGCATGTATCTGGAACAAGCCGTGCAACTTTCCGACTTGCTCAAAGAAATGGGGATAGGCGCTGAAATCAAAATAGACAAATCCAATGAGCCGGTTCTGAAGAACTTGGACCAAATGAGTTTCGCTCCGGATCCCAATAAGCCTGTCGTTGTTCATAAGTTCGTGCATGAGTTTTCAGATGGTGATGCCTTAGGAGATTTCCAAGCCGACGGCAATCCCCCCAGGGGCGCAACCATTAGGTTTGACCTCGAAGGCGAGAACCTCTGGTTGTCCTGCAACCGCGCCGGATGGCAGCATCTGGCTCGGATCTGCGCTGAGATGGGAATGCACTCCGAGTTCGAGCACGGGACCCATTTCCATATGCCCTACGACTGGCAGGGCAGCCATAGCCTGGGGCACGAAGTTTCATTTGAACTGATAGATGACGAGGAAACCGCCTAATGGCAGGACGTCGGGAGCTCTTNNTAAAAAAGAACCCATGCTTTTCGAATCGGAAGTTGGATCCCACTCACTGGCTCCACTCCATTCCCCCGAGAAAATGGCCGTTTTGGCCGCTTTCCCCAAACCCCAAAGTTGTCACGATTTTTGTTCAGCCTTACATCGTATTAGACCTCCGTTGAGCACAAATCGAGCACAGTTGAGTGCTTTCAAAATGGGGGAGGCCCCTACTTTCGATACCCGTCATCCCCCTTTCCGAACGGACGGTATTGACTTCCTGATATCGTGTTCGTGATGCCTTTTTGGGCATATGAGCCACCCGTTGACATGCCTTACCGACGGCGTTATCTTTTGAAAGGCGATAGACGAAATGACAGGAAAAAGGAGAGACTTCTTATACGGAAAGAGACAGTCTGTATTTCCAGAATTATACAGGCTGGATAATCATTGTTCGGCAGACCAAGGCAGCAACCGGTGATCACCACGGCCGAGGAATTCGTTCGACTTCGTGAAAGCGACAAGCCTGACGAGTATCAGCGGGCTGCGCACGAGGCAGCGCCAGTCGAGGTCTGGCATGACGTAATCTCGCGCTATCCCCACATGCGGGCGTGGGTAGCACACAACAAGACCGTGCCCATCAGGGTGCTGGAGATTCTCGCCAACGATTCGGATCCAGACGTTCGAGCGATGGTGGCTATGAAGCGGAAGCTAACGCCGGAACTTCAGCTGTTGCTGGCCGCTGATCCCGACAAGGGAGTGCGTGGACGGCTCGCGAACAACGCGAAGGTAACAACCGAGGTACTCAAGAAGATTGCGGATGGCGCCTCTGGCCCGGCGGCAGAGGACGCGGCACGGCGGCTCGGACACCGGTGACTCCAGCCGACGGCTGCCGAACAAGCCGTGCTAGGCGGCTGGCCGGGCTGAAGGGCATCTTTTCAATAATTTAGTGCACCCCAAAAGGTGAGCACAATCTGAGCACAACTGATTTTATGCCCTATAGAACCTATTTATTATCTGCAGCTTAAAACGCTAGGCAAGTTGGTTCGTAATCAGCAGGTCGGNNGGTTCGATCCCTCTCGCTGGCTCCACTAATCGCCTGTCTTTTGGGCGAAGAGGCTAAATATTTTTCAATCAACGATTTAGATAGTTCTAAAGCTTCGCGGATATCCTCGAACGAAACGGTCTTTTCTCCTGTTTCGAGCGCCGCTTAATGCCGGAGCTTGACATTGT
>DQHV01000117.1 GCA_003524335.1 Candidatus Aminicenantota bacterium
GACCAGGGTCTGGAAGATCAAGAAGAGGGAGGCCTTTGCCCCGGGAGAAACGATCACCTGATTCGGTTCGTAGCTGAGGCCGTAGTCCTCCTTCATCCGCGCGATGACCGCCTTCTTGAGGGCGGGGATGCCTTCGTTCTCGGTGTACTTTGTGAAGTTCTGCTGGATGGCCCGGATCCCGGCTCCCTTGGCGTTCTCGGGGGTGGGGAAATCGGGCTCGCCGACGCTGAGGTCGACGATGTCGATCCCCTCCGCCCTCATAGCCTTGGCCTTGGCCGATATCTTGAGGGTCGGCGAGGCGCCGATCTGGTTAACTTTTTCTGAGATCATGNNAAATCGACGCCTGTGAGTGACTTGACGACATCGGGCAACTGGGAGAGGACTTCGGCGACCTGGGCCGTGATCTTGGTCGTCCCCAGGCTTTTGTCGCCGCCGCCGATGACCACGATCTTGTCCACCTTGGACAACGGCTCGGAAACCGCCCTGGCCAGGTCCGGAAGCGTCTTGAGATACATCTCCAGGATGGCCGCCTGGTTNNCGGCCTCGGCCTTGATCTGGTACTTGCGGGCGTCGGCCGGCTTGACCACACTGGCATCGAGCTCTTTCTCGCGCCTCGAGATCTCCAGTTCCTCGATCTTGATGGCCTCTTCCTTCTCGATGGCCTTCATCTTGGCCTCTTCTTTTTTGATCTGCTGGCTCAGCCGGTACCGTTCAAGCTCGTAGGAAAAATCCGCCTGGGCCTTCTTCTGGTTGACGGCAACTTGGGACTCGGATTTCTTGGCTTCGTTGTCCCACTGCGCCTTGGCGATCAGGGCCTCGGCGGCCAGCCGGGCGACCTCTCCCTCCTTGCGGGCCTGGGAAGACTTGATGATGGCCTCTTTTTCTGTCTCGGCCTGGGCGATCAAGGCGTCCCTTTTGGCGGCCACGACCTGCGGCTTGCTCAGAGATTCGAGATAGCCCTGGGTGTCGCTGATGTCTTTGAGGGCGAAGGAGAGCATGGCCAGGCCCATCCGGCTGAAATCCGGCCTGACCGCTTCATTGACACGGGCCGAGAACTCTTGGCGCCCGCGGTAGATCTGCTCTACGGTCATCGTGCCGATGACTTCGCGCATGTGTCCCTCGAGGACGTTGATCGAGACGTCGCGGATGCCCTCTTTGCCCAGTCCAAGGAACTGCTCGGCGGCCAAGCGGATGGAGGAGTCCGAGGAATCGATCTTCACCTGGGCCGTGGCCTCGGCCATGATGGGAACGCCGCTGTTGGTGAGAACTTCCGGCGTTTTGATGTGCAGGGTGATGACCTCCATGGGCAGGCGGTAGACGGTCTCGACGAAGGGGATGACGAAGGTGCCGCCGCCCAAGCGGTAGCGGTAGCCGACCTTGACCTTGGAACCGTCCGGGCCGGTGATCGTTTTCTTCCGGCCGCCGGCGATGATCAGGACCTCATTCGGCCCGACCTTGCGGTACTGCTTAGCCACGACGAGCAGGATGATGACGATGATGAGGATGATGGCGCCGGTCAAGATTAATGAGGAGACGAGACTCATGATAACCTCCTGTCCATCGGAAAGTTCAATCGGAGATGATACCCGAGCACACGATTAGCTAACTTGAATAAAAATACTATATTTATAGGGGGATGAAGTCAAGTCAATCGAAAAACCGGAAGCGGATGAGGTGGAAGAGGGCGGCCAGGCCATCTTTCCAGCCGATTTTCTTTCCCTCGGCGTAGTCGCGGCCCGAGTAGGATATGGGAACCTCATAGACCCGGCATTTCAACTTGGCCAGCTTCATGGTGATCTCGGGCTCGAACCCGAAGTGCGAAGACTTGAGCTTGATCTTCCCGAGGACCTCGCGCCGGACGACCTTATAGCAGGTCTCCATGTCGGTCAGGTTGAGATTGGAGAGCACGTTGGAAAATGTCGTCAGGAACCTGTTTCCGACGTAGTGCCAGAAGTAGAGCACCCGGTGCGGCCCCCCCAGGAAGCGGCTTCCGTAGACTACGTCGGCCCGGCCGTCCAGGATCGGCTCGAGGAGCCGGGGGTACTCCTGCGGGTCATACTCCAGGTCGGCGTCCTGGACGAGGATGATGTCACCGCCGGCTGCGGCAAAACCGGTGCGCAGCGCCGCGCCTTTACCCTGGTTTCTCTCCTGGAGAACGACCTTTAGCTCGGGGAGGACCATCGCCTGGAGGATCTCACGGGTCCCGTCGGTCGAGCCGTCATCCACTACGATGATTTCCTTGTCCATGCCGACATCAACAACCCGGACACGGCGGATAATTTCGGCAATCGTTGGGCGTTCGTTAAAGACCGGCACGACGATGGAGAGCTTCATTAGACGGCCAGCTTCTCCCGGAAGTAGTCAATGGTCTTGCCCAGCCCCTCCTCCAGCCCCACCCGCGGTTCCCAGCTGAGCTTGGATTTGGCCAGGGAGATATCCGGACAGCGCCTGACAGGGTCATCCGAGGGCAATGGTCTGAGGACGATCCGGGACTTGCTTCCGGTAAGCGCGAGGACCTTCTCGGCCAGCTCGAGGACGGTGGATTCCCCGGGATTCCCGATGTTCACCGGGCCGACGAACTCCTCGCTGTTCATCGTCCGGACGAGCGCTTCGATGAGGTCGGAGACATAGCAGAAAGACCGGGTCTGGGTCCCGTCTCCGTAAACGGTCAGATCCTCACCCTTGAGCGCCTGGACGATGAAATTGCTGACCACCCTTCCGTCGTCAACGGCCATCCGCGGTCCGTAGGTGTTGAAGATACGGACGATCCGGATATCGACGCGGTTCTGCCGGTGGTAATCCATCATCAGGGTTTCGGCCACTCGTTTCCCCTCGTCGTAGCAGCTCCGCAGGCCGATTGGGTTGACGTTGCCCCAATAGCCTTCGGTCTGCGGATGGACCCGGGCGTCGCCGTAGACTTCGGACGAGGAAGCAAGCAGGATCCGGGCCTTGATCCGCTTGGCCAGGCCAAGCATGTTGATCGTGCCCATGACGTTGGTCTTGACGGTCTTGATCGGGTTGTGCTGGTAGTGGATGGGAGACGCCGGGCAGGCCAGGTGGAAGATCCGGTCGACCTCGATGAAGAGCGGATGGATGACGTCGTGGCGGATCAGCTCGAAGAACGGATGGTAGGACAGATGGCGGATGTTGTCCTTGCTTCCGCTGAAGAAATTATCGATGCAGACTACGTCGTTCCCATTGCCGAGAAGGTCTTCGCAGAGATGGCTCCCCAGGAAGCCGGCCCCGCCGGTGACCAGAATTCTCCTCATACCTCACTCCTTATCGCCCGTAGGCCATGAACAGGAGGCTCTTCCGCTTGAGGGCGGTCTTTTGGGCCTGGATGATCTGCTCGATGCCCGTGTCGGCCAGGCGGAGAAGAGAGGAGAGGTCCTTCCTCGAAAAGGGCTCCCTTTCCGCCGTCGCCTGGATCTCCACGAGCTGGCCGCCGTCGGTCTCGATGACGTTCATGTCGAGCGCGGCCTGGGAATCCTCGGCGTAGTCGAGGTCCAGGAGTTCCCGGCCGCCGACGACCCCGACGCTGATGCCGGCGACGAGGTGCCGGAGAGGCATCTTGTCGATCTCCCGTTCATCCAGGAGCTTTTTCAGCGCCAAGGCCAAGGCCACGCAGCCGGCGGTGACCGAAGCCACGCGGGTCCCGCCGTCGGCCTGGATGACGTCGCAGTCGATGATGATCGTCCGCTCTCCCAGGACTTTCAGGTCGGTCACGGCGCGGAGCGAACGCCCGATTAACCGCTGGATCTCCTGGGTGCGCCCCGAGATCTTGCCCGGGGTCCTCTCGCGCTGGCTCCGGGTTTCGGTCGAACGGGGCAGCATGGCGTACTCTGCGGTTACCCAGCCGGTGCCCTGGCCTTTGAGGAACGGCGGGGCCTTCAATTCGATGGTCGCCGCGGCCACGACCCGCGTCCGGCCGATCTCGATAACGGCCGAGCCATCGGCGTAATCGAAGTAGTCCGTCTGGATCTTGATGGGTCGGAGCTCGTCGAAGGCGCGTTTTTCCCGCATCGATCTGTCCTTATCCAACGATTTTCTGGCCGGCCGGAGGCTCCGCGTTCGTCTCCGTTTCCGGCCGCGTTTTCCAGCGGTTGTGGAACCAGAACCAGAGGCCGGGTTTCCGGCGGATCTCGGCCTCAATCATCTTAGTCGAAGCCTGGGTGATTTTCAACACGTCCCGGTCGGAATCGCCGCCGGGCTCGAAGAAGAGCGGTGCCCCGACTTCGACTAGGTAGGAAGAGTGTGGTGCCGGATGGCAAAAGACCGGGATCAAGGGTGATCGGGTGCGGAGGTGGAAAGACGCCAGGCCGGGTGTGGTGGCGGCCGCGAGGCCGAAGAAATCCACGAAGACGGCTTCCTTGCGCTGGACGTTTTGGTCGATCAGGATGGCCACGATCTCGTTGCGGCGGAGCGCCTGAAGGATGGACTTGGCCGCCTGGAACTTGGAGATGACTTTCGCTCCCAGGCGGTTCCTGAACTTGGCCAGCCTGGCTTCGATGAGCGGATTATCCAGGGGCCGGGCCACGACGTTGAGCGGCCCGAGCTTGGCGATGGCCTGGGCGGCGACCTCCCAGTTCCCAAAATGAGCGGAGAAGACAAGTACGCCCCTACCTCCCCGGAGGGCCCGGCGGATATGCTCCTCGCCCTCGATCTTGAGGAGCTCTTGCCGCCGGACGGCCTTGAGACTCGTCCACTTGAGTATATCCGCGGTGACCCGGCCGAAGTTTCGGAAGGAGTCGCGGGCGATGCGGCGGCGCTCGTCCGGGCCGGCCTCCCGGCCCAAGGCCTTTTCCAGGTTGGCCAGGGCGATCCGGCCGTGTTTCCTGTCGACCCGGAAGGCCAGGGTTCCCAGCGTCTGCCCGGCCCACAGACAGGCCCGCCGGGGGAGGAGCCGGGTGAAGAGGCCGAAGAGGCGGAACAGCCCGAATCCTGCAAAATCCATAAATTTTAGTGGCTTTGTCGACATTAGGCCGTCCGCCGCTTCTCCAGAAAAGTCCGCAACCGATCGTCGAAACCGGGTTCGATGGTCAGGCCGATCTCGAGGACATAGACGGGGGTGTCGCCCAATTCCTCGCCTCGGTCGGCGATCTTCACGGCGTCCTTCCCGGTTGTGATCAAAGCGTCCGCTCCTTGGCTCCGGCAGGCCCGGATGATCTTTTTCAATGAGACAGGGGGGTAGGGATGGTGGTCGGGGAAGCGGAGAAAGGAGACGACTTCCAGGCCGGCTTCGCGGAGCGTTGCGGAAAACCTGTGAGGACGGGCGATCCCGCAGAAGGCCAAGAGCTTCGTTTTTGCCAGTCCTTCTGCGGGAACGCGCTCCCGCGTCCGGAGATCGGAGATACTCCGAGTTATAACGGAGTAGGTGAAAACGTCTCCCCTCCAGGGGGTTCGATGTCGGTCGATCGCCCCGCCTTTTTTCTCTCCGGGCTTGATCAGCAGGATGTCCGGCCTGCGGAGGGCGGAGAGCGGCTCCCGCAGGGCGACTTTTTCCTCCGAGGAATAGAGAACGATATCCAGGTCCCGGGACAGGCGGCGGTGCTGGAAGCCGTCGTCGAGGACGGCGATATCGAACCCGGCCTCAGTCGCCCTCTGGCAGGACGTCAGCCGGTCCTTTCCCACATAGACGCCCGCAGCGGGAAATGACCGGGCGATGAGATAGGGCTCATCACCGCCTTCCTGCCATGTGCCGAGGATGGCTCGGCCGTCGGAGAGGACTCCCCCCGTCTTTTCCCAGCGTCCTTTGTAGCCGCGAGAAATGAGGGCGGGACGGCGGCCGAGAGCGACGAGGCGGCTCAAAAGCTCCATGGCCAGCGGCGTCTTTTCCGTGCCGCCGAGCGAGATGTTGCCCACGCTGATGACGGGGAGGGGAGCCCGACGGGGCTTGATAACGCCGCGGTCGNNTTGGCGGCGCGGTTGAAAGGCGATGCCGGCTGTGATAAGAATGGACTCGCTGTTTTATGCTGAGCGAGGAGGCAATCCCATGAAAAAATTTGCGCTTTCCCGGGTGCTCATCATCTTGGGCCTTTGTTTTGTCTCTCTGCTTTTATCCGGAGCCCAGAAAAAAGAGACCCCGCAGCCGAGCCCGGACATCCCGGAAAAGCTGCTCGACGGCCTGAAATGGCGCTGCATCGGCCCGGCGAACATGGGCGGTCGGATCGACGACTTTGCGGTCGTCGCGAGCAGTCCCGATATCATCTATGCGGGTACCGCTTCGGGCGGGCTGTGGAAGACGGCCAACAACGGCGTGACCTGGGAGCCGATCTTCGACGGGGAGGCCACGAGCTCTATCGGCGACGTAGCGATAGCGCCCTCGAGCCCCGACATCGTCTGGGTGGGGACGGGCGAGCCCACCAACCGCCAGAGTTCCTCCTGGGGCGACGGTGTTTATAAATCGGAGGACGGGGGCCGCACCTGGAAGCACATGGGACTCCGGGAGACCCATCATATCGGCCGAATCATCGTCCATCCGAGTAACCCCGATATCGTCTATGTGGCGGCGCTCGGGCGGCTCTGGGGGCCTAGCAAGGAAAGGGGAGTTTTCCGGACCACGGACGGGGGAAAGAGTTGGGTAAACACTAAGTTCATCGACGAGAACACCGGGTTCGTCGACCTGGCCCTTGACCCGGAGAACCCTTCGACGCTTTACGCCGCAGCCTACCAGCGGCGGAGGACGGCCTACGGATTCAGCGGCGGCGGGCCGGGAAGCGGGCTATACAAGACCACCGATTCCGGCGCCACCTGGGTCCGTCTGACCGACGGATTGCCGGAGGGAACGACCGGCCGGATCGGCCTTGACGTCTACCGCCGGAACTCCAGCATCGTCTATGCCATCATCGAGCACAAGGAGGGCGGCGTTTTTCGTTCCGAAGACAAGGGGGCGACCTGGAAAAAGATGTCCTCGACGAACCCTCGGCCGATGTACTACAGTCAGATCCGTATCGACCCCAACAACGACCAGAGGATCTGGGTGATGGGTGCGCAGATGTATGTGTCCGACGACGGCGGCAAGACGTTCCGCACAGACATCGTTCAGGAGATCCACAGTGACCATCATGCCATGTGGATCAACCCGGCCGATTCCGATCATGTGATCCTCGGCTCGGACGGCGGCATCCAGATCTCTTATGACCGCGGCCGGACCTGGGATTTCATCAACACCCTGCCGCTGGCCCAGTTCTATGAGGTCGGGTTCGACATGCGCAAGCCCTATTTTGTCTACGGGGGCCTTCAGGACAACGGGAGCTGGGGAGGCCCGAGCGCCACCTGGACTTCGGCCGGCATCACCAACGATGAGTGGGTCCGCATCGGAGGCGGAGACGGGTTCTTCACTCAGGTGGACCCCAGCGACCACAACACCATCTACGCGGAATCCCAGGACGGCTTCCTCTTCCGTTTCGACCTGAGGTCGGGCGAAAGCAAGTCGATCCGGCCCGAGCCTCCCGACGAAAAGGAGACGTACCGGTTCAACTGGAACAGCCCGATCCTGGTTTCGCCCCATAACCCGAAAAAGGTCCTCTACGGAGGGAATCGACTCTTCTTTTCCCGGGATCGGGGCGATAACTGGGAGGCCACAGCAGACCTGACTGCGCAGACCGACCGGGACAAGCTCCCGATCATGGGGGCTGTTCCCGATGCCAACACCCTCTCCCGGAACGACGGGGTCTCGCACTACGGGACGATCACGACGATCTCCGAATCGCCCCTCCGCGAGGGCGTCCTGTTCGCCGGGACCGACGACGGTCTCATCCAAGTCTCCCGCGATGATGGAAAGACCTGGAAGAATGTGACACCACCGCCCCCCTTGGCCCCAAAGAACACTTATGTCAGCCGGGTGGAGGCCAGCCATTTCAGCGAAGGCCGGGTATACGTGAGCCTTGACGGCCATCGCTCCAACGACTTCAGGCCCCATGTCCTTGCCTCCGAGGATTTCGGGGCGAGCTGGAAGATTCTCTCCGGCCGGCTGCCCGAGTTCAGCACGGTGAGCGTCGTCCGTGAGGACCGGCGCAACCCCGACCTCCTCTTCATCGGGACCGAGCGCGGCGCCTTCTTCTCCCTGGACCGGGGAACGAGCTGGAATCGGATCAAGAGCAACCTGCCTCTCGTTCCTGTCGATGACATCGCCATCCATCCCCGGGAAAACGACCTCATCCTCGCTACTCACGGCCGGAGCATCTGGATCCTGGACGATATCACTCCGCTCGTCGAGCTCAAGGCGGATACACTGGCCGCCAAGAGCCATCTCTTTGACATCCGTCCGTCCGTGATCTTCAACCCGTATTCTCACAAGGGCGACACCGGCCATAAGTTCTTCGTGGGGGCCAACCCGCCCCGGGGCGCCTTGATCAGTTACTACCTGAAGGAGGACGGCAAGGAGGAAGCGAAACTCATCGTGGCCGACGCCGAGGGCAAGACGGTGAGGGAGCTCAAGGGAGTTAAAGAGGCCGGTCTCCACCGTTTGAACTGGGACCTGCGCTATGCTCCTATCTCCGGGGACGCCGGGCCGACGGCCCGCTTCTCCTCCTTCCGCGCGCCCCATGTCCTCCCCGGCGAATACCGGGTGACGCTCCAGGCCGCCGGCCAGGAGATCATCAGGACGGTTAAAGTGGAGGGAGACCCTCGGATCGATGTGACCTTCGAAGCCCGGAAGGCGCAGCATGACGCCCTGATGAATCTCTACCGGTTAGGTCCGCTGCTGAGTGCTGCCGAAAAGACCTTGGACACCCTGCGGAGACAGCTGGAGGAAGCGGAGGCAATGGCCAAAAAGGCGCCCGTTCCGCCGGCCGTAGTGAGCGAGGCGATCAAGGCCATTCTGGCCGATGTGCAGGCTGCCCGCAAAGAGCTCCTGGGTGACCCCCAGGCTGGTTTTCAGGCGATGCGGATTTCGGTACGCGGCCGCCTCGTTTCCCTGGCCCGGTCTATCGGCGGCTATACGGGAGCTCCGTCTGAGCGGCAGACCCAGGACATTGCTAAGTATACGGAGCGGTTGAGGGCCCTGGCCGAGAAGACTAACCTGATCATCGACCAGGACGTTCCTCGTCTGAACAAGCTGATGATCGAGAACAACGTACCCTACATCGCGCCGATCGAGAGGATCAAGCTGGACCGATAGGGTCGTTGAGAACGGGTCCTCTTTTCAGTATAATAGGTTGAGTTTGTGTGGAGGAGGAAATCGATGAACAAAAAAACTTCGCCGGCGCTGCTGGCCATGGGGCTGCTCGTCTTGGCCTCGCTCTCATGTCAGAAGAAAGCTCAGATCAAGGGGGTCGAGTTGGCGGTCGATTTCTCCGCCAAAATGCTCACCGACAACCTGATCACGGATATCCAGTACGATTGGAAGACCAGCGGCGATTTCCCTAAGGCCGGGAAGGACCTGACGGTCTACGTGCATTTCTGGCACGGCAGCAACATGCTCTTCCAGGACGACCATATGCCGCCCGTTCCGACCTCGCAGTGGGAGCCTGGAAAGGAATACAAATACCAGCGACGGATCTACATCCCGTCGTTCATCGACGAGTTTGACCCCGCGTTCAAAGGGGAGGAAGTGCTGCGGCTGAGCGTCGGCCTGTATAATCCCTATGACCGCAGCGGCGATTCCCAGCGCCAGGTCTTGGCCACCAAGCTGAAGGTCCTGCCCCCGCCCCCCGATGTGCCGGAGATCGTCTATGAGAAGGGCTGGCATGACCAGGAGATCGACCCCAACGCTCCCCTCAAGAAGTGGCGCTGGGCGAGCGGCGAGGCCCGCTGCATCGTCGATAACCCGCACCGGGACGGGCTGCTCGTTATCCGGGGGGGAGTGAGCAAGGAAGCCGCGCCCGACCAGAAGGTCCTCTTCAAAATCAACGATATGGTCCTCGACGAGTTCATCCCCGACGAGACCACCTTCGAGAGGAGCTACACGGTGAAGAAAGAGATGCTTGGAGAAAAGGATGAGTTCACCCTCACCGTCGCCGTTGACAAAACGTTCATCCCTTCGAAGGTCTTCCCCCAAAACAAGGATGAGCGGGAGCTGGGCTGCCAGATCTCCTTCATCTATTTTCGCTGAGCGACCGTCCGACCTTTGGCGGAGACACTGTCCTTTTCGTGTCCGCCCTTAATTCCCTAAGGGCGGTAGGTGGGTTTAATACATTAAGAACAGAGTCCGGAAAAGCGTCTCCGCTAGCGGATCCAGATCGAGGGGACGGGTTCCTTTTTCTGCTGGCCGAGGAATTTCTCCAGGTCCTGGCGGGCCCGGGTTTCATCTTCTTGCGCTTTCTGAAGCTTGATGAAAGTCTCCGCGATGGACTGCTGAACGGCATCCCTGGTGGTCATGTCTTCGAGGCCGTAGAACTGCTGCCAGAGCGCGCCCATCTTGAGTGTCAGCAGCTCCACGTATTCCTTGGCCTTGTCCCACCTCTCCTGCAGCGCCTCGAGATCGGAAGGGACCGGGTTTGCGGCGGCAGGAAGGGCGGTCACGGGCTGCTCTTGAGGCTCGGCCGCGACCGGAGGAGCGGCTTCGAGGGCAACGACCTCTTCAGTCACGGGTGCCGGCGGAGCAGGCGGCGTCTCCAAGGCGGGTTTTTTCTTGAGCTTGGCCAGGTCGGCGTTGGTGATAACAGTGGCCTTCTTGCCCTTTAATCCTGCCCGTCTTTCTCTTTCCTTCCGGGCGATTTCAGCCAAAGTCTGGGGGAAAAGGAGAGAACTCACGATCGAAATGAGAAAAACGAGGACAACTAATCTTTTCGCCGACATCCTAAGGTTATGCTATCGCATGCTCCTCCTGCTGTCAATCCGGTGGGGCCGGGGAGATGGCGGTCCGGATGACGAGAGCGCGGCCGGCAGCGGATATTTCGATGGCCCCGTCTCGGCCTGTCCTCAGGACGCGGGTGCCGAAGGCCCTGTATCGTTCCAGTATTTCCGGGTGAGGGACTCCGTAGATATTCCCCCGGCCGGCGCTGATGATAACGACCTCGGGTCCGACGGCTGACAGAAAGGCCTCCGAGCTCGAGGTGCGGCTGCCGTGGTGCGGCGACTTGAGGACCCGGGACCGGACCTCGAGCCGGGCGTCCAGGATCTTCTTTTCGGCCTCCATCCCGATGTCGGAAGCCAGGAGGAAAGATTGATCGTCCGCCACGAGCCGCAGCACCAGCGAATCGTCGTTTTCTACCTCCCTTTCGAGCGGAGCGGACCGCTCAGGATGAAGGACTTCGATAGCCACCGGGCCTTCCTGGAGTCTGGACCCGCGAAAAACACGTCTCTGGAGAGCCGACTCGGAAAGGGTTTTCTTGAACTCCTCATAGGCTGGGCTCTTGTCCGGGGAATACGCTTCCCAGAACTCCCCGACCCTGAAGTTCCTGGCCACAGCCAGCAATCCGTTGAGATGGTCGGGATGGGCGTGGGTCAGGACCACGTAGTCGAGCTTCTTGATACCGCGGCGCCAGAGAAAAGGCGAGACGACGTGCTCGCCGGTGTCGAAGCTTGAGTCCGGAACTCCGCCGCCGTCGACCAGCATTTTTTTGCGGCCCGGGAATTCGACCAGGATGGAATCTCCCTGTCCGACATCGATAAAGGTCAGCCGGAGCGCGGGCGAAAAACGCGGCGGGAAGGGGTAGGTGACGAGGGTGATTAGGAGGACGGCGAAGAGGAAGCCCGTCAGAACATTCTGGCCTTTGAACCGGGCCCGGAGAAGAAGGAGTGAGAGAAAGAGAAAATAACCGATGACGACCGCCGGTGGAGGAGTGGGGAGGCGGTAGGAAAACCCGGGAACGGCATCCAAAGAATGAGATATCCGCAAAAAGACATCGACCAGGAACCGGAGGCCGGGCGCGAGCAACGCGGCGAGGCCTGGGCTGATCGGTGAGACGGCCAGGAAGACGAAGCCGGCGCCCATGACGACGCCGATCAAGGGGATGGCCGGAAAATTGAGCAGGAGCGCCGCGAAGGTGACCCTGTTGAATGAGGCGGCCAGCAGCGGCAGGACGCCCAGTTGGGCGGTCAGAGAAAGCGCGAACAGTTCGCTGACCTTCAAGGGAAGCCGAGGCAGGAAGCTCAAGAGCTTGGGGTAAAAGAGAATGATGGAGAGTGTCGCCGCGAAGGTCAGTTCGAACCCCATATCGAAAAGGTAGAAGGGGTTGGACAGGAGGAGGACGAAGGCGCTGAAGGAAATGGTATTGAGTAGGGTAGTCTGCTTCCAGAGGAGCTTGCTCGTGAGGAAGGTCAAAGCCATGATCGTGGCCCGAAAAACCGAGGCCCGGCCTTCAACCAGCAGAGAATAGAAAAGCAGGAGGATGATCAAGATCGAGAAAGAGACCCGCTTGGGCACCCGGAAAAGCCGAAGAATAAAAAAGAAAAGAACCGAGATGATGCCGATATGGGCCCCGGAGATGGCGATCAGATGGAAGAGGCCCGACCTCTGGAGGCCTGCCGTGGTCTCCTCGTCCATCCGGCCGCGCTCGCCCAAAAGCATGGCCTCGAGGACTGCTCCTTGCTGCGAGAGCGCGGTCCCATCGGCGGTGGAGAAATGATCCTCGATCCTCTTCTGCAGGGCCTGCCGGAAGGCTGAGATCAGGCGCAGGAGTGAAGCGGGGCCGGCCGGCTGTTTCAACTCGACGAGGAGTACGCTTTTCGTGACCGCGTGGTTATGGATCATCTGGTTTTTCCGGAGGCCGGCCAGCCGGGACTCGCCGAAGTTGTGGAAATCGCGGCCGGGAAGAACCTGGGCGGAGACGGTGATCTTATCTCCGGCCTTGAGCCTCAGCGGGGAGGGATATACCGAGGTGTGAAGGACTGTGACCCGCAAATTTCCCCGGGCTTTGATGTCCCGGCCCTGGACGCTGAACTTCTCCACGTGGACATAGAGTTGGGTCCGGCCGACACCGTAGGAGGGTGACCTGTAAAGCCGGCCGGAGAAATCGGCATAGCCCTCGAGGACGAGTCTTTTAATGGGGTTGTGTTCATAGTCGATGTCGTGCTGTGCATACACGCTCCACCCAAGAAACAGCGCGGCGGGCAAAGCCAGGGCGAGAGCGAGCGCATTTGTTTTCCGGAAATAGGCCAGCCAGGCAGCGGCGAGGGAAGTCAGGAAGGCCACGACAGGGATGAGAAGAGCCGTGGAGAGGACGGAGGCCAGAAAAATCCCTACAGACAGCGAGCCGGCCAGATAGAGGAACGGAAAGAGCATGAGATCTCAGACGGTGACGGATTCCTGATAGATACCATAGACGTCTCTCAGGACATCGGAAATCTCACCCAGCGTCGCTTCCGCCTTGACCGCGGAGATGAAAAAGGGCATGAGGTTATCAGGCGAACCGGCGGCCCGGCGCAGCGCTTCGAGGCTTTTCTGGACCCCCCGGGTGGAGCGCGCCTTCCTCAGACGCCGCAGCCTCTCGACCTGGGCCTTCTCGATCTTCCTGTCCGCGGCGTGGAGCCGGAACCTGATCTTCTCCTGGGTGCCGGCATACTCGTTCAGGCCGACGATGACCTGTTCTTTGCTCTCCACCCTTTTCTGGCAGTTGAAAGCGCTTTCCTGGATCTCCCGCTGTATGTAGCCTTCCTCGATGGCCTTGAACATCCCGCCCATGTCGTCGATCTTGCGCAGGTAAGCCCAGACTCTCTCCTCGATGGAATCGGTCAGGGTTTCCAGGAAATAAGCCCCGCCGAGAGGGTCCACAGTGTCCGCAGCGCCGCTCTCGCAGGCGATGATCTGCTGGGTGCGCAGGGCGATGCGCACGGATTCCTCGCTGGGCAGAGCCATTGCTTCGTCCCTGGAATTGGTGTGGAGGGACTGGGTGCCCCCGAGCACCGCCGCCAGCGCCTGGAGCGTCACCCGGATGACGTTATTTTCGGGCTCCTGGGCGGTTAGGGTTACCCCGCTCGTTTGGGTGTGGAAGCGGAAGGCCCAAGAGAGGGGATTTTTTGCCCGGAACCTCTCCCGCATTAACTTGGCCCAGATGCGGCGGGCCGCCCGGAACTTGGCAATCTCTTCGAAGAACTGGTTGTGGGCGGCCAGAAAGAAGGAGAGACGGGGCGCGAACGCATCCACTTCGAGGCCGCCCCGAACGCCAGCTTCGATGTAGGCTAAGGCGTCGGCGAAGGTGAAGGCCAGCTCCTGGACCGCCGTGGCCCCGGCCTCCCGGATGTGGTAGCCGCTGATGCTCATGGTGTTCCAGCGGGGGACTCTCTCCTGACAGAAGGTCAGGATGTCGACGATGATCCGGAGCGAGGCCTGGGGAGGATAGATGTATGTTCCCCTGGCGATATACTCCTTGAGGAGGTCGTTCTGGATGGTTCCGCTGAGGCTCGACCAGGAGATTCGGCGCCTTTGAGCGATGGCCAGGTACATGGCCAGGAGGATCGCCGCCGTGGCGTTGATGGTCATCGAAACGCTGACCGTATGAAGCGGAATTTTCTGGAAAAGCGTATCCATATCGTGGATGGAATCGACAGCTACACCCACTTTGCCCACCTCGCCCTGGGCCTGCGGATGGTCGGAATCCAGGCCGAGCTGCGTCGGCAGGTCGAAAGCGACGCTCAAACCCGTCTGCCCTTGGGAGAGGAGATAGCGGTAGCGCCGGTTGGACTCCTCGGCCGTGCCGAACCCGGCATACTGACGCATGGTCCAGAGGCGTCCGCGGTACATCGTGGGGTAGATGCCGCGGGTGAAGGGGAATTTGCCCGGGTTTCCGAGGTCTTTTTGGGGGTCGAACCCGGCCGGGTCGCGGGGGCCGTAAACCGCCTTGACCTCGATCCCGGAAGAGGTCTCAAACCTGGCTTTTCGGGCCTTATTCATCGGAGACATCCGACCTCTGCTCCCGGGCCGGGCGGGCAGGGACACGTGTCGCCGGGCAATAATCTAAGGGGAAGGGAAGTGCAGTCGGCCTCGAGACTCTGACCAGGGAGTGGCAATTGAGGGATTGACCGGAAATCGCCCCTATTCCTTGACGTCTCCCTCGCCGTAGCCCTGGGGAGGCTTCTTGGCGTATTCCTCCTTCTTTTTTTCGAGGAATTCCTTGATGGCCTCGATGCCTTCCTGGGCCTTTTCTTTGACCACCAGGATTCCCTTTTCGGCCTCTTTGCTGATCTTCTCGTAGCTTTCCTTGGCCTTCTCTCCCGTCTTCGTAGCCTGGGTTTTAATTTTTTGCCGGGTCTCTTTGCCGCTGGCTGGAGCGAAGAGGATCCCCAGGACAAAGCCGGTTGCGGCGCCGATGAAGAAGGAGACTGCGACTTCCAGAGCGCTCGATCCTTTGTTATCCCCCATGTTTCTTCTCCTTTCTTTTTCTGAATTGTTTCCAAAAGAACGAAGCAAGAGGAAAGACCACGGGCCAAAATTTTGAGCTGGGCCGCAAGACCCTGCTGGTCAGGAAAAAAGAAGCTTCGGATAGGTTGACCGCCGTCCTCTTGGAGGCCTCCATGAGCTCTCCCAGGCTGACGAGCCTGTCCTTGACCATTCCATCCAATTCGTTCAAGTTTTCGACCAGCTTGCGGACTCCGACCATGGTCTTTTCACCCTCCTCGGCCGCGCCTCGGAGCTGGGCGAGGAAGCGGACGAGAAAAACCGCGACCACCACGGCAGCAATGGTGAGGACAAGAAGCAGGAACTGGTTGAGGCTCAGCGGCATGATACCCCCAAAATAGAATAAAAACTGGGTTTTGTCAATTTAAGAATCGGTCCGGTCGCGGCGAGCCCGGGCAATCCTTATTTCCAGAGAATCTTATTTACTTGGGAGAGGCGGTATTCTTTCTCGATCTTGTTGAGGATCTCGGCGCAGCGTTCCTCTTGAGCCCGGCCGCAGGCCTCCTCCCAGTCGGCGAACAGGGGCGCGACGGGGAACTCGTGTTTTCTGCCGGCCAGCCTGTTGATCCCCTGCAGGGCCCTCCAGTGGGTGATCATCAGCAGCGCCAGGGCGGCGAAAGCGACGTTGGGGCCGGGGAGCAGGGCGGCCAGCCCGCTGAGGGGGAGGAGAATGGTCTCGCCGATGAGAATTAGGACGTGCTTGGATCTTTGCTTGTATAGAAACAAGGAAAACCGCAGGCGGATGCGCTTCTCGGGCCGGAGGCCGGAGTGATGGATGGATATGGCCTCGTCCTCGACTTTTAGGATGCGGATGAAGGCCTGCTCCTGGCGGAGGATTCTTGGGGGGAGGAGCGTGAGCTTCTTCTGGGCCAGCTCCCAAGCTCTCTTGGTGCGCGAGACAGGGATGGAGATATCCTTTTCTGGCTCAGAAGAAAAAAAACGGTATTTTTCGCGGTGGTCCCGGACGAAGAAGAATTCCATGAAGTAGGAGCATTTTAGCACTTCTCTGGAGAGCGAGGCAAGGAGTCCAGTGGAGTTCTATCTTCGTTTGTGCAAAAGGTAGATGAAAAACGGCGCGCCGAAAAGGGCCGTGATGATGCCGATCGGAAGCTCGGTGGGGGAGAGGACGGTCCGGGCGAGAAGGTCGCAGAGGACGAGGAACGTGCCGCCGGTGAGAGCGGAAAGGCCGAACAAGTAGCGATGGTCGGGGCCGATGATAATCCTCACCCAGTGCGGGACGATCAACCCGACGAAACCGATGACTCCGCTTACAGAGACCGATACAGCCGCCAGCAGGGTGGACACGGCCAGGAAAGTCCTCCGGACCCTGGCGACCGGGCTGCCCAGGGATTGAGACATCTCATCTCCCAGGACCAGGAGGTTCATGTCCTTGGCCAGCCATTGGGCGATGAGGAGGCAGAGGGCCAGGTAGGGCGCGACCGTTCCGACCTGCCGCCAGTCGGCCAGGGTGAAGCTTCCGAGTAGCCAGAATACCGCCTGCTCGAAGGAGTCCGACCTCAGGAAGAGCAGGAACGAAGTCAGAGATGAGGCCACGGCGCCGGCCGCGATACCGGTCAGAAGAAGTGTCTCGACCTTGAAGACGGCTTGGGTCTGGGAGAGAAGATAGACCAGGGAAACGAGGGCGAAACCCACCCCGAAGGCAAACAAGCTCTGGAGGGAAAATCCGAAAGCGCTCGCCGCCCCGAGGCCTAGGGAGAGACAGAGCACGGCCCCAAACGAGGCGCCCGAAGAGACCCCGACGACGAATGGGTCCGCCATGGGATTCTGGAAATAGCCCTGGAGGATGGCTCCGGAGAGGGAGAGGCTGGCCCCGACGAGAAAAGCCAGGAGCGCGCGGCAGAGACGGAGGTCAAAGAAGATTGTCCGGTAGGCCTGGTCTTTGTGGAGGAGAAAGTTCCAGAGGTCGGCAGGGCTGGTGCGAACGGCCCCGATCATCAAGGAAAGCCAGAGCGCCGCGATCAGGATGAGGAGGAGTGAGATCGCAAAGGCCACCTTTTTTCGGTCGGGCTTCATCGGGGGGCCTCGAATATTTCAGGATGGAGGATATGGGCAACCGCTGCCAGGGCGTCGATGAGCCGCGGGCCGAAGCGGCCGGCGATATTCTCGTCCAGCCAGTAGATGTTGTTGTCATTGACCGCCCGGACATCCTTCAGGCGGGGGTCGGCCCGGAAGGATTTTTCCGCATGGATGAAGCGCTCCTCGTCCTTGGCCATGACGATGATGACGTCCGGGTTTTCGTGGATGAGCTGTTCGCGATTGAATTGGAGCCAGCGCCGCCCGATCTTTCCCGCGATGTTCACGCCCCCAGCCTGGACCAGCAGGTCGTTGAGATAGCTTCCCTCGCCGCAGGTCCAGAGGCCCTGGCCGTAGACGGAGAGAAAGACCTTGGGCTTTTTAGGGACATCGCGTAGGGCCGCGCGGATAACCTGGTGTTTTTCTTTGAGTCCGGCGGCGAGCAGCTTGGCGGGTTCTTCCGCTCGCGTCACCCGGCCGACTTTTTCGATCGTCTGGAAAAGCCCGTCAAGCGAGCTCCCGAGGTTCAGGACGAACACGGGAAAATGGAGGTACCGGAGTTTGTTCAGCACGCCTAGGGGGTTTCCCCGGAAGCCGACGATTAGGTCAGGCCGGAGGGACTGTATCTTCTCCAGGTTGGGGTCCACCATCCCGCCAATCTTTTTTTTGTCGAGCGCTTGGGCCGGATAGTCACAGTAGCGAGTCACTCCGACAATCCGGTCTCCGAGCCCGAGGGCGAAGAGGATCTCGGTGATGTTCGGAGCCAGAGAGACGATGCGCTGAGGGGTTACCGTCAGNNGAAATGGATCATTCTTCGACCCGCCGCTTTTCGGACGGTCTTGGAATCAATGAAATCTCGGGAAGCTTCGAGTAGCGGTTCTCGCGAATGTCCACCTCGGCCCGGAAAACATCTTTGATCCTATCCCGAGTGATCATCGCGGCGGGGTCTCCCTGGGCTTGGATCCTTCCATCTTTGAGGAAAATGATCTTCCGGGCATAAGGGACGACGAGGTTGATGTTGTGCTCGGTGGCCAGGATGGTCTTTCCCTTTTCCTTTTGGAGCTTCTCCAGGATCTCGAAGACCTCGAGGCCGTAGTTGAGGTCGAGGTGCGAGCTGGGCTCGTCCAGGAAAAGGAGCGGGGTGTCCTGGGCCAGCGCCCGGGCGATGAGAACCCGCTGGCGCTCCCCGCCGCTCAGATGGGCGACCTTCTTTTCTTGGAGGGGCAATACCTCGACCATCTCCAGCACGTCTTGGATAACGTGCCGATCGGCGGTCGAAAGGCCGGCCAGCCTCCCCTGATGGGCGTAGCGGCCCATGGCCACGACTTCGAGGACGCTGAAGTCGAAGGTCAGGTCGGCGATCTGGGGGACGAAGGCGATCCGGCAGGCCACCTCGCGCCGCGTCATGCGAAAAAGATCCAGGCCATCAACCCTGATTTCTCCGTTGACATCCTTCAAGAGGCCTTGAAGAGCTTTAATCAGCGTGCTCTTTCCCGACCCGTTTGGCCCCAGGATGCAGGNNTCCAGGATGCCCATCGGACTGTCGTTTTAATCCCTTTCACCTAAAAAATCAAGGCACTGGGTGGGGCAAGGGAGAGCGGATCGTACATTTTGGAGCGCCGGCCCCTCAGGACGGTTCCAAAGACCGCCTCAGGGCGGAAAAAGCGACGGCCAGAACGACCGTGACACCCGCGCATCCGAACCAAAGCGCCTTCCCGCCGAGATGCCCGTAGACGGCAGTCCCGGCCGTCGGGCCGACGATGAAGGCCAGCGAGAAGGCAAAGCTAAAAATCCCCATGTACCGGCCGCGTGTTTCCGGTCCCGCCCGTCCCGCAATGAGGGCAGTAAGAAGCGGCATGCTCAGGATTTCGCCGAAGGTCCAAACGGCTACGGTGAAGGCGGCGTAGAGAAAACCCCGGCCCAGAGGCATAAGCCCGAAACCCAAGCCGAGCAGGATGAAGGACAGGTTGATCATCCCCGTCCGGGAGCGGGTGCGGATCTTCTCCATGAGGGCCATCTCCAGGGTGACGATGAGGATCGTGTTAACCGCCAGGAGCCGGCCGATCTCGTCCTCGGCCAGGCCGTAGGCACCACGCATATATAGCGGAAACGTGGCAAAGAGCTGGACGAACACTGCGCCCCAGACGATGACCAAAAGCATAAGCAGCAGGAAGGGGCCATCGCGCCAAGGAGTGCGGGCGGCGCCGGGCTGAATCGATCCTTTCCTCGCCTCGACCGCCCGGAGTTTTTCCTCCGGCATCTTCCAGATTATTACGAATAGGCCGGCTGCGGCGATACACGTTAGGCCGTCGGCCCAGAAGAGAAGCCTGTAGTCCCGGAGAGCCAGCAGCCCTCCCACGGCCGGGCCGATCGTAACGCCGAGATTGTTTGCTAGCCGGTTGAGAGCGAAGCCTTTGACCTGGAGCTCGGGAGGGCAGATTCTCGACATGGAGGCGGCGTTGGCCGGGTAAAGCGCGCCGGCGGCCATAGAAAAAACAAAGAGGAGAGGCAGGATTCCACCCGCCGAACGGAATTGACCGAGGGCGATGAGGAATCCTCCGGATAGCACCAGGCTCAGTTTCTGCACCGTGGTGGACCCTACGCGGTCTGAGAACCAGCCCCCCAAGTAGGCGCCGGCCAGCGACCCCAGGCCGTAGAGGCTGAGCGCTTGGCCCGCCCGGGCGGGGGTAAAACCGAGCCGCCGCGTCAGGTAAAGGGACAGGAAAAATATGACCATCGCCCCGGAGGAATTCACCAGGTTGACGGCGAACAGGAACCAGGCCTCCCGGGGAAGCCCGCTGTACGCCCGGCGGTAGAGCTTGACGATTCCCTTGATCATTGCCCGTTGCGGGCTATTATATCAGAAGTTCGTCGGCCATATTCCCAGTTTCCGGCTCTGTGACGAAAAGTGTGGTTAGTATTTTGGGTTCGGATGGAGATCAGCCGCAGCGACAGTTGAGGGTTTAGCCTTCCCGAGGCGTTTTCCGAGGGGAGCCCGTTTTTTTATGATAAAGGCGAAGGGTATGGGGGAGGAACCCGATCCGAAACGCCCCCAAGACTCTGATTGAATGGCATTAACCACCCCTACCCCTCCTATTGAATTATGAGGGGCCAAAAAATGGTAGACGTTTCGGAAAAAGGTCGGAGCGGGCATGGTTTCTCGACTGAGCGAGTTTGCTGATTTGCGGCAGCAAAGCAGCGGGGGTTCCAAGGGGGATGGCCCTCTTGGTCGCAGGACGGAGTCCGAGAAGGGGAGGCAGGGAGCGAAGCGACCGTTGGAAGGGGGAAAGCGCAGCTTTCTCCCTCCAAAGAGACGCTGTGGGAAACGAGCGGGCTGACGAACCTGAATCCGAGCCTTTCTTGACTTTTGACGGGGGATGCATCTAATATTTAGCGGTACGCCGAAAAACCCCAGATAATCAAGGACTTAATCGAGCGGGACGGATTGAGATGAAAGACGTGTATCCATTCCAGGAGGTCGAGGAGAAGTGGCAGAAGACCTGGGCGGAGAAGAAGGTCTTCGAGGCCGCCGATGACCCCCGGCTGACGAAATATTACTGCCTGGAGATGTACCCCTATCCCTCCGGCCGCATCCACATGGGGCATGTCCGGAACTACTCGATCGGAGATGTCATCTCCCGCTTTCAGCTGATGAAAGGGCTTAACGTCATGCATCCCATCGGCTGGGACGCCCTGGGCATGCCGGCCGAGAACGCGGCCATCAAGCACGGCATCCATCCTCAGGCCTGGACCCTCGACAACATCGCCCACATGAAGCGGCAGCTGCAGCGCCTGGGGTTCTGCTACGACTGGTCGCGTGAGGTCAACACCTGCCTTCCTGAATACTACAAGTGGAACCAGTGGATTTTTCTGAAGATGTTCGATCGCGGCCTGGCCTTCCGCAAGAAGAGCTGGGTCAACTGGTGCCCACAGTGCCGGACGGTCCTGGCCAACGAGCAGGCGGCGGGCGGCGAGTGCTGGCGCTGCGATTCGGGAGTCGAGCAGAAAGAAACGGACCACTGGTTCCTGAAGATTACGGCCTACGCCAAGGAGCTTCTCGACGGACACAAGCTCCTCGAGAAATGGCCCGAGCACGTCCTTCTGATGCAGAAGAACTGGATCGGCGAGAGCGAGGGCGCTCATCTCTCTTTCCCCTTGAAGGGTGCCTCCCGGACGATCGAAGTTTTTACGACCCGCATCGACACAATCTTCGGCGCCACCTTTATGCTCCTCTCGCCGGAGCATCCGCTCAGCCGTGAGCTCCTGACCGATTCTCCGGACAAAGAGAAGCGGCGCGAGCAGATGGTACGGGCCGTCCGGGAAGCCCGGATGAAGAAGGACGAGGAAGAGGCGGAAAAGGAAGGGATCGACACTGGGAAGAAGGCGGTCAACCCGTTCTCGGGAGAGGAGATCCCCATCTGGATCGCCAACTACGTCCTGATGGACTACGGCACTGGTGCTGTCATGGCCGTGCCCGCCCATGACCAGCGGGATTTTGAGTTCGCCCGGAAATACGGCCTGACCGTCCGGCCCGTAATCGCGCCCGCAGACAAGCCTGTCTCCGCGGAGCCTGAGGAGAGGGCGACCGAGGAATACGGAGTCTTGGTCAACTCCGGTCCATTTTCCGGCCTGAGCTCCCAGGAAGCGATGGAGAGAATGTCCGGTTTCGCGCAAACTGGCGGGTTCGGCCGCAAGAGCCTCACCTACAGGCTGCGGGATTGGGGCATCTCTCGGCAGCGCTATTGGGGAACCCCCATCCCGATCATTTACTGCGAGAAATGCGGGACGGTGGGTGTCCCCTATGAAAACCTGCCCGTTGAGCTTCCCCATGACGTCAAGTTTACGGGAGAGGAAGGATCTCCGCTGGACAAGGCGCCCGAATTCGTGAACACGGCCTGTCCGAAGTGCGGCGGCAAGGCCCGCCGTGAAACCGACACCATGGACACCTTCTTCGATTCCTCCTGGTATTTTTTCCGGTACACATCGCCGCATCAGCAGGCTGCGCCCTTTGACACGGCCGTCGCTTCCTACTGGCTCCCCGTCGACCTCTACATCGGCGGCGTGGAGCACGCCATCCTCCATCTCATCTACGCCCGCTTCTTCACCAAGGTGCTGAGAGACCTTGGATGCGCCTCGATCGACGAGCCCTTCCCGCACTATCTCGCCCAGGGCATGGTCACCAAGGACGGCGCGGCCATGTCGAAATCTCGGGGAAACGTCGTCGACCCGGACGAGATGATCCAGGGATACGGCGCCGACGCGCTCCGCCTTTTCATCCTCTTCGCTTCGCCGCCCGAGAAGGAATTCGCCTGGGCCGAAGACGGGATCGAGGGCTGCTTTCGTTTTCTCAACAGGGTCTGGACGATCATCGAGGAGAACCGCGATCTGTTTGCGGAGGGCGCGTCCCGATCAGTCAACCGGGACGCGGCCGAAGGGTCGGACCTTCTCAAGAAAACGCACCAGACCATCCGCAAGGTGACCGAAGATATCGGAAAGCGGTTCCACCTCAACACGGCCATAAGTTCGATCATGGAGCTCTACAACTTGGCCCGGAAAGAGAAAGAATCGCTGCGTCAGGGCGAGGAAGGAAGGAGGGTTTTGCGCCTGGCCCTCGAGAGCATGATCGTTCTCCTGGCGCCCTTTACGCCGCATATTTCCGAGGAGCTGTGGGAGCGAACGGGTCACAATGGACTTCTGGCCCGGTTCCCCTGGCCGGCCTTCGACCCCGAGCTGGCGAAAGAGGAGATCGTCACCATCGTGGTCCAGGTCAACGGAAAGCTCCGCGACAAGTTCGAGGCCGACGCAGGCATCGGCGAGAGTGAGATGAGAGAACGTGCCCTAGCCCTCGACCGGATCCGTTCCCTCACCGCCGGCCGGCCGGTCCGGAAGGTCATCTGCATCGAGGACAAGCTGGTCAACATCGTCATCTAAGCGCAATGGAGATGAAAAGGATATTCGGTTCAGCTCTCGCCTGTCTGGTCCTCGTCCACTGCGGCTACTATCTGCGCGGCACGGGAAGCTCTCTGCCTCCAAACATCAAGAAGATCGACGTCCCCATGTTTAAAAACATGACCACCCGCTTCGACCTGGACGTCAAGCTGACCAAGAGCGTCATCGACGAGATGGTCGCCCGCGGGAAGGTGGAAGTAACGAGCGAATCGAGCGGTGGCGCCGACGCCCTCCTGGTCGGAGAGATCACCGCCTTCAACGTCAACCCGATCGCCTTCTCCGACCAGAATATGGCCGACCGCTACACCATCACGGTAGTCGCCAAGATCGTCCTCCGCGACCTCGCCAACCAGAAAATTCTCTTCTCCAACCCTTCCTATATCTATCAGGAAGAATACGAGGTGCCATCCGGCACGAGCTACGAGACCTGGGAAAGCCAGGCCATCGACAAGGTGGCCGAGAAATTCGCCCGCAGCCTGGTGAGCACGCTCCTCGAAGGATTTTGAGATGGCCGCCACCGACGCCCTGGCCGGCGAAATCAGGGAAGACCGCCTGGCTGCCGGCTATGTCTTCTATGGAGAAGAAGACTACCTGGCGGAAGAATTCATCCGGCGGCTCAAACGGGCCCTGACCTCGCCGGATGCCCAGGGATTCAACCTCGAGAGGTTCGACCTGGCCGGGATGCGCTGGCCGGACATCATCGACACCGCCCGAACAGCTCCCTTTTTCTTCTCCCCCTGGCGCATCGTCGTTGTCAGGGCCGTCGAGGAAAACAGGGAGGGAAAAGAAGGCAGGGAGGGCAAAGAGAGTTCCAAGAAGCTCTCTTCGCTCGACGAGAAGATCATCCGGGAGTATTTTCGGTCTCCGGCTGCGCGGACGGTGCTGGTCGTCGTGATCACGGGTCGAGTGAAGAAGACCCACCCCCTGGTCAAGTTCTTCGACTCCCTGCCCCGGGCGGCAGTCGTCCTTAGAGAGGTGAAGCCCCTTAAAAAAGTCGATCTCTATGCCTGGATGATGCGGCGTTTGGCCTCCCTTGGGAAATCGGCCACTCCCGATGCCCTGAGCCGGCTGGAAGAGGTGGCCGGCAGCGACCTCCGCCGTATCGACCATGAGATCGAGAAGATCGCGGCCTATACCGCCGACCGGAAGACCGTCGATATCGAAGACGTCCTCCAGGTCTGTGATTGGACAAAAGGCTTTATCGAATGGGATCTGACGGATGCCTTGAAGAAGGCGGACCAGAGACAGTCGCTGTTGACGCTGAACCGGGCCTTTCAAGAGGGAGAGAGGCCCGAGCACGTCCTGCGCGTGCTGGCTAACTTCTTCCGCGACCTCCTGCTGGCCAAGCTCTGGCTCAGGGAGGGCCGCGACCGGAAAGAGATTTTTGCCTTTCTCAAGCCCCAGATCAGGGAGTCCTTTGTCAAGCTCTACGCGGATGAGTTCAGGGCCCTCTTCTCGCTCCTCGAAAGACTGTCGCTCGGGGAGATCAACTGGGCCGTCCGGGAGCTGGAGAAGATCGACCTCTCGATCAAGACCATGGATGTCTCGGAGCAACCGCTGATTGAAAGGTTTGTGATCGAGTACTGCCGCCGGCAGCAGAGGCCGCGGGAACGGCGGGCCGCTATTTGGAAGAAGAAGGACTGATCAGTCCAACCTGCCGGGTGAGACGGGACTTGAAGCGGGCGCCCT
>DQHV01000127.1 GCA_003524335.1 Candidatus Aminicenantota bacterium
GATTCCGCTTTTTTTTCCAGCCGCGGGAACGCGAAGCGTCCGCTCCGCTTTTTTGACAGGGGCTGCCCGGAAGTGCTATATGTAGCCCCCGTAGGGGAAGAAACCATGGGACAAAAACTGAAACCGAATTCCGTTCCCTGGAAATCCGCGGAGACTTTAGGATGGATTATTCTTGTTATAGCCATTATTTCGGCGGTCGATCCGAGGCAGGCGCCCGCCTCGACGCAAGATAGCTCTCAAGAGGAAGTGACTGTCACCGCGGTCGAGGTTCCGGTCCGCGTCCTGCTCAAGGGTCAGGCGGTCAGGGACCTGACCAAGGATGATTTTGAGGTCTATGAGAACGGCATTCAGCAGGACATCACCCAGTTCGAGATTATCTCCCGGACCATCGCCGCCGGGGAGACGGCACCGACGCAGGCGGCCAAGCCCCGGCCGAAAAAGAGGCTTTTCATGCTCATTTTCAACATCTTCGACTACAACGATGCCGTGGGCGAAGCCATCGACTATTTCTTCAGCCAGGTCTCTCGGCCCGATGACCAGATCATTGCCGTCACCGAGGACAGAGTGCTGGCCGTCGAGCGGGGAAAGAAGACGGACGACCTTGTCAAGAACCTCAAGGAGTCACTCAAAAAATTCAAGGCGATCTCTACCCAGAATACCCTGAGGATCTTCCGGGATCTGCGCTACGAAGCCGACCGGCTCTTGGGAGCGCTCCAGGGCACCGAGTCAAACCGATCCCCCCTAGACCAGGCTATGATGCGGTATGTGGACAGGTCCCTGACGGCCTGGGACGAATACCACCGGCAGTATCTGGCCCCGGAAGTCGCTTTTTATGAAGACCTCGTCCAGAGGATCAGGCAGATCGAAGGTGACAAGTGGGCAGTCTGTTTCCAGCAGCGGGATATGTTCCCCCGGATCAAGAGCGCCTCCCGACTGGAAACGGAAATTCGGACCTGGATGGGGTCCCAGATCGAGCCTCAGGACCAAGCCAAAGCCCGGAACGTCCAGGCCCGGATGCACGACCTGGAACGGGCCTTCGACCTCTCCAGGACAATTTCGCCGGACGCCATGAGGGATGTGTTCCTGAGGGACGACATCACCTTTCACCTCATCCTGCTCAAGTCATTCCGGACCCTCGCCGACCCGGACTTCGAGCTTAGGGAAGTCAGCGGCGATTATGAGGACAGCCTCAAGAGGATTAGCGAAGCGACGGGCGGCTACCTGGCGTTTTCCAATGATCCGCTGGAGGCTCTGAAAGAGGCCGCTCAACTCGAAGACTACCATTACCTTCTCGTCTATTCCCCCATAGGGAGCTCCGCCAAGAAAAAAAGGGAGATCGAGGTCAAGGTCAAAAAGAGTGGAGTCGAAGTCATTTCCCTGAAGAATTATGTCGCCCCCGGCTTGCTGTCCATCGCCATCGCCGACTTCGAGGCCGGCGGCCAGAAGATTAGCTTCGTCCTCCTCCACTACCAGATGGCCAAGGTCAACGACAAGACCAGCGGGCTGGCCGACGTGAAGATCACAATATTCGATGAGGCCTCGAATAAGGTCTTTGATGAAGGGAAGGGACTCGATCTCGTCAAAAAGGAAACCCGAATTTCTCTGAATTTTTCCCAGTTCAAGCCCGGCCCCTACTTCATCATCATCCAGGCCTTCGACCGGTTGGCCAACCGGGCCGATGTCTATTCGGGCTTGATCAGGCTGTGATCACCTTAGCTCTTTTTCCACTCTCGCCAGCAGCTCCTTGATGTCTTTCTGCCCAGCGTTAAGGCGGAGCGAAGCGTTCAGGGCATCGAGCGCCCCTTTTTTCTCGCCCGTCTTGTAGTAGCAGAACCCTAAAGAATTGAGCACCCGAGTATCGCTGTTGTAGATTCTATTAGCTATCAGCAGGTCGGAAATGGCGGGGGCATATTCGCCTTTTCCCTCGAACGCTCGTCCCCGCACGAGATGGTAGTCAAACTGGCGGGCTTCAACGTCGGCCAGGCTCTCTACGATCTCCAGGGCCCGGCCATGCTTTCCCGCCTTCAAGAGGAACTCTCCGTAGCCCACTATTCCCTCGAAGTACTGGGGGTTGAGCGCCAGCGTCTTTTCGAAATTGGCCTCCGCTTGGGCCTGGTTATCGGTCTGAGCGTACTGGAGAGCCAGACCGTAATAGTAAATAAAGCTGTTGGCCAGGGGAAAGCCTTTGGAGAGGGTGACGGGATGGGGGACATCTCCCTGGGAAGAGATGATGAACTGGGATTTTGCTTCCGCGGCCGGTTCTCCTTTCCCGTTCTTGAGGGCGAGCCGCATCTCGTAATAATCGGGAGCCAGCTCTCCGGCGGGTATGGTTTGAGCAAACCCGAGCGTCTTCTGAAAGGGCTGGTCCCGCAGCCGTATGCTCAGGGCCTTCTGGAGCGGTTCTTTCTCTTTGAGGCCGCGGACCAGGATGTCCACTTCTCCGTCCCTCCACAGGTCCTCGGTCAGGTTGACGAGATAGAAGAAAAAGGCGACCTTGTCCTTCGGTGAGAAAGTCCCGGAGGGGTCCACCTGGAGCTGCTGCCCCATAAACTGGAAAGCGGTGTGGATCGTGCTCGAGCCTGTTCTGAAGTCGTAGCCCAGGATGGGCCCGACAATCTGGGGGGATTCGGTCACACTGCCGACGACAATCTCCCTCTCCGAGACCGTGAATTCCTTCCCCACCGAGTTCTGGAGCAGCACGGTCAGCCCGTACTTACCCTCGATCACAGGGAAAGAATCCTCGATGGACACGCCGTTCGCCTGGACGTTGGCGAGCCGATCCGGGGGAAAATAAAACGGGAAATCCTTGGAGTACTGGAAAATGATCTTTTCGCCGGCGCGAAGGCTGACATCGATCTTGAAGTTGCAGTAATACTGGTCTCTTGGCTGGAAATAATCCACGGAGATCTTTTTGGGAGAAAGCGCGAACTGGCAGAAATGGACCCCCAGGATGGGATCCTTGACCAGCGCGACCGTAGCGGCGCTCTCCACGTAGTTTGTCAGGTATTCCGTACTGACAATCCCCTTGTAATGGAGGAAGTGGGTGGCGTAAGCGGCGCTGATATTTTTTTTCGGAGACGTCACGATATCAGCCAGGATGATGTTGTTCTGTGGGGAGGGGGTATAATTGTAGGGGAACTGGCCCGGGATTATCGACAGGGTGACCGGCGCCAGCGTCGGCGCAAGTTCTTTGACCTTCTCGTAGAGTTTCTCGTAGTTGAAGACATCCATATCCCGGGTGTCGATGAGCAGGCTGATCGGGCCATCGGTGGTCGGGTTGTAGAGTTTGAACTCCCCCGCTCCCCCGCGTTGAAAAAAGACCAGGGCAAAATAGGTCGGGAGGCCTTTGGTGGTGTCGCCGTAGTAATACCAGGCCTGGCATGGATAGATGCCCTTCGTCCCCTCAAACCGCTCGATACTCGAGGCCGCACCAAGGATGATGTACATCTGTCCCATGTCGGTCATCCAGCCTTCCCGAGGCGTTCCTCTCCGGTAGAATTCATTGGCATAATTGAACCGCTTGGTGTGCTCTTCCTGGAATTCATTCTGGGGCGTGCCGGGTGTCGGGTCTCTCTGTTTCCAAAAGGCTTCGATAAAAATATCCCGGTCGCGGTCGCTGCCAAGCTGCAAGAAGACATCTCTCTCCGAGGGCAGGATGATGTAGCTCGCGAGCGTCAGCCAATCCTTGTATTTCTGGGGCAGGTCTTTTTCTTTGACCTGCGCGCCCGTAACCACAAACGGCACGACGGCCAGGCCCACAAGAAAAAAGGCCATAATAGTATTTTTCTTCTTCTCAATCGTCTTCATAGAATACCTTTGCGCGGACGATGACGGCTTCCACTTCATTTGCACTGAGCAATCAGTTCGTCCAGCTTTTGCTGTTCCCGCGGAGGCAAAAGCGTATAGAAGCGGGCTTTGTATTTCTGGAGATATTCTAGAGCCAGGGCCTTCTCGCCCTTAAGCAGATAGGCCAGGCCCAGGTTATACAGGGCAAACGCGTAGTCCGGCTTGAGCTCCACCGCCTTTCTCCAGTTCACGATCGCCCCGTCCAGGTCGCCGGCCATCTTCAGGGCGATTCCCAGGCCGTTGTAAGCGGATTCGTATTTGGGGTCGAGCTCGATAGCCCGCTTAAAATATTCCATGGCCTTCTCGAGAGCATCCGGCTGTTTGCTCTTGAGGGAGACGGAGAGATAAACCGAGCCGATGTTGTTCATGGCGATCGGATAGTTATCATCAAGGGAAAGCGCCTGGTTAAGGGCTTTTAATCCTTCTTCGTAGTCGCCTTTGTTCCAGTAGGCGACGCCCAGATAGTTCCAGAGCTCAGGATCATAGTCGATGATGCTCAAACCTTTCTTGAACATTTCGATGGCCTGGTCGGGAGCGCCTATTTCGGTGAGGAACATGCCGAACGTGATGATGACCTTATAGCTATCGGGACAGTTCTGGTAGCCTTCTCGAAGAACGTTAACGGCCTCTTTGAGCTTCTTCTGCTCCTTGTACAGGGCGGCGAGATAGGTATAGGCCAGGTCGAAATCTTTTCTTTCAGCGATGATCCCCCTTAAGAGACCCGCCCCTTTTTCAACGTCTCCCTTGTGATAGGCGGCCATAGCCTGCTGAAGCTGGCTCTGATAAGGGAGGAGCACCTTGAGGTCATCCTGGGCTGTAAAAGCCGCCTTCCTTTGCGCCCGAGGGCTGGAAAGATAGCCCAGGCTTTTCAGGCGCTCCAGGGTTTGCCGGTCGGCCTTCTGGCCGGCGGAGCTTTCTCCGGCATAGGCTTCTCTCTCCATCACGGCCGCCAGAGTCGCTCTGTATTTTTCCAGGGAAGTTTTTTCGGCAAGATTCTGAGTTTCATCAAAATCTTTCTGGAGGTCATAAAACTCCGGAATCGGAGAATCCATGAATTTGACGCCCTCCCGGAGGAATCCGCGCAGCGGCGCCCAGCTCCGGCTGTAAAAAGGGTAAAGGGACTCAAAATACAGCTCCCTCTCCGGGAGCTTCTTTTTGTTCATCGCCGGCAACAAAGAAAGTCCCTGAAGATGAGAGGGCCTGCTTATCCCGAGGACGTCGCAGACAGTGGGATAGACATCGATGTGGGCGACGGGCTGGTCAATTCTTTCAGGTTTCAGGCCGGGCGAGACGATGATCAGGGGAATCCAGAGAGTGCTGTTATAGGCAAAATAGCCGTGGGTGGATTCCCCGTGCTGGCCCAGGGATTCTCCGTGGTCTCCCGTAAAAATGATCAATGTATATTCGTCGAGCCGTTGATTCCGGATATGATCGAGCAGCTTGCCCAGTGAATAATCCACGTAGGCCACCTCGCCGTCATAGGGGCGGTCCTTGTATTCCGTCTTGAACGGCTCGGGAGGCTCGTAGCGTTGATGGGGGTCGAAGCAATGGACCCAGAGGAACCAGCGGCCGTTCTGATTTTGAAGCCATTCCAGCGCTTTATCGACGACGACCTCAGCCTTTCTCTCTACGTAGGAAAACTCCTGAGAGCTGCTCGTCCCATAATTGTCATCATAGACGTCAAACCCCTGGGTGAGGCCGAAGCGCGAATCGAGGGGAAAGGCTCCGACAAAAGCTCCGGTGGCAAACCCGCTGTTCTTGAGATGCTCGGCCAGGCTCAAGAATTCTTCGCGGACCACAAAATTATGGTTATCGTGGACGCCATGATAAACGGGCGTCGTCCCGAGGAGGATATTGGTATGAGAAGGGAGGGTCGTCGGGGTATGGGCAAAGGCCCTGGTGAAGAGAGCTCCCTTCTGAGCCAAGCTGTCGATATGAGGAGTCTTGACGCGGGTGTTCCCATAACAGCCCAGCCGGTCCGCCCGCAGCGTGTCCACGGTGATGAGGAGGACGTTGAAGCCGCCCTTGCCGGTTTCTTTTCCCGAGGGCTGGGCAGATAGGGGCGAGTAAACAAGAAACAAACCCGCTAAGATTGCGCCCAGGCTTAAATAAAATTTCATCAATACAGATTTTCCGGCAATGTCATGGTGAGTGTCTTTAGGATGAGGATTCATTTCCTGAGATCTTTAGGCTGTCCCGTTTATTCGCTTCCTATTTTTTCTTCAGGAACTCGAGGAAGTTCTTGACTTGCCCGGCCCTTTCCGAGTCGGCATCGTATTTCAGATAATTCTCGAAGGCGGCGATGGCCTCGGCCGAGCTGTTCATGGCCAGGTTGACCAGCCCGAGCTGGTAGACGGCGTCGAGAAAATCGGGCTGAAGCTCGAGAGCCCGCCGGTAATACTTCAAGGCCTGGTCGAGCTTGGACTGCGAGTAGAACGTCGACCCGATGTTGTAGAGGACCATCGGATCGGTGATTTTTTCGAACTCGATCTTGTTGTACCATGCCATCGCCTTCTCGTTCTCGCCGCGGTTGGCATTGCAGTTGCCGATGAGGAGCATGACTTCCGCATTCTGGGGATCCTTCTCCAGGATCTTCTGATAAGCTTCTTCGGCCTCGGCGTATTTTTGCATCTGGAAATAGCAGTTGCCGATGTTTTTATAAATGATGTAGGCGTCGGGATTGGCGGCGATGATATTTTGATAGGCCAGGATGGCCTCGTCGTATTTTCCGCCGTCGAAGAGCGCGTTTCCCTTGGCCAATTCCGCTTTGAGCTCCTCGGTCACAGCCAGACCTTCTATCTTCTGGAGCCTGACCTCTATCGGCTTGTTCTTGTCATACTCGTTGACCTCAGCGCTCAGTTTTTTGGGCATGTAGCCGGGCTTTTCGAAATCGAGGTTCCAGGTTCCGCCTCTCACGTAATTCGCCCTCCAAACGCCCTCTTTGTCCGTTACCGTCTCGAAGCCGGATTGGCCTCTGACGCAGAAGAGTCTGATTTTGACCCCTTCCAAAGCCTTCCCGCCCTCATCGCTGACTACACCCGAAAACCTCCCCTTGCCTTTGTATCCTTGGGGAGAGGCAACAATTGCCAGAAAAAGGACGAGCCAAACGGAAAAGGCCATTTTTTTTCTCGCCATCGCGGGCCTCCGTTTTCATTGTATCATCTTCGGGAAAGAAAAAAAAAGCCCCTCCTCCCGCCGGGGGAGGAAGGGCTTTCTGCTCGACAGGAGTTCGTACGGCTTATAACTCGAACCTGATCCCGAACCTGAAAACTCTGGGGTTGAGGATTCTCAAAGCCCGGCCGAATTGCTCGTTGGGTGTGCTGGCCCTTCCGATGTAGTCCTGGCGAGAAAGAACATGAGCATAGTTAAAAGCGTTGAAGGAGTCGGCAGAGATAACAACGCGTGATTTCTCGCTGATCTGGAAGGCTTTCTCAAGGCGCAGGTCGATCTCATAGAACGTGGGCATACGTATGTCGCCGTATTTCCCGCCGCCGTCGGGATTTCCGTAGATGCCTCGGGTCCCGATCCCGGGGCGGGACGCATTCGCATAGGTGCCTCGCACGTAGCCTTCCCGAGCCCGGAAGACCGTGCTGAAGTTGATGCCGAACGGGAATTGGTAGAGACCGGAAAGTTTGAACTGCCATCTGGCGTTCATCGAGGAATTGGCCGCCGCGTCATAATATTCGACGTTCTGGGGGTCAATGAACTCATTCTTATAGTACTCTCTCCAGCTNNACTGGATACCCCGTGATCGGCTCATCCCCGCTCAGAGGGTAGTTGCTCGGCGAATCCAGCTCGGCGTCTTGGTTCATGCCCTTACCCCAGATACCCCGGTGCGCTTTCTTGTAGTAGAATTCCAAACTGGCGCGGAAATCGGTGAACAGCTCTCTCTCGTAGGAGGCGGAGATTTCGTCGAGGAGCGGAGAATTGTACTTGGAATCGATTTTGTTGAAGGGTGTAATGTCTGTGGGATTATCAACGTTGACGCCCCAGGACCACAGGATGGTGTCAGGATTGAGATCGGAGGTCAGGTTGCCGTCGGCATCCAGGCCGAAAAGCTCGTTGGCGTCGGTCACCATGTCGCCATTAAGATCCTGCCAATAGGCTCCGATGCCGCCCCAGCCCATCGGGTTGAGGAAGCTCGCCATTCCGAAACCTTCCTGAGAGCCGTAGCGGGCCAAGGAGAGCTTGAAGACATCTTTTCCGTTTCCAAAGAGGTCGTAGATGAAGCTGATTCTGGGCGATAAGACATTCCATGATTTTCCCGGGTCGAGCTCCTTGATCTCCAGGCCGGGCAGCAGGTTGGGAATAAACGGACAGGCGGGGACTTTCTGGTCCTTGATCAGGGAGGTCTCTCTGTCGTACCTCAGTCCCAGGTTGACGGACAGCCGGCCAAAAGTCGCCGTATCCTGGACGAAGAACGACAATCGCCGGGCATTGGCGTTGTACTGGACATCCCTCCGGATATCGACTTCCCAGTAATCTCCCGTGGGGAAGAAGTCATCCTTGCCATAATAGGTCCGGGTGACATTGCCTTCGTAAAAATCAAAGCTCGTCACCGTCGTGACCAGGTAATCCACGCCGAACTTGAACTCATGGTCTGCGCCCAGGACATTCTCCGCAAAATAGTTGCCGGTGAAGACAAGGTTGACGTTCGCTCGGCTGGTCCCATAATCGTCCATGGCGCCATCGACTCTATACACAGGATCGTAATAGGTGGTCAAGGGCTTTCCCGCCGCCTGTTCCAGAGGATGGAGATAAAAGGCCATGTCGAGATAGATGGCTTTGAAGTTCAGGTACAGGTCGCCGAAGGTCTGGTCTATTTCACCCTTCCAGATATATCCCGGCCCGTCCTGGTTCCAATAGGTCTCCGGAGCAAGGACCGTCGATTCATAATAGTCGTTCCTGTTCCACTTGAGCTTGTTATCGTATTCCACGAAAAATTCAGCCCGTGTGCTGGGAGTCAACTGGAGGTTGAACTTGGCATAGCCGGCGGCCAGCCAGGTCTTGTCTGTTTTTCCCCCCATAAGAGTGACCTGGAGGTCCTGAATGCCGTAGGAGCCGTAAAACCAGGCTCGATCCTTGACGATCGGCCCGCCGAAATTGGCGCCGTAAAAATAAATCTTCTCAACACCCGGAGAGACATAGCCCCAGTCCGCCATTTCTTTAGGCAGGTTATGAGACTGCCAGGCCGCGTCCTCGGCATCCATGTAGAACATCCCGGAAAAGGCATTCCCGCCTCGTCTGGTGACCATGTTGAGCTGCACGCCGCCGGTTTGGGACTTGACGTCGTTGTTGCCGTAGTTGATCTGGACTTCCTCGTAGCTGGGGATGTTGAGGTAGGCGGGAGCGGCTCCCAGCGCCGAGTTGTCGGTGATGTTGGCGCCGTCGATGTTCCAGGTGTTATCCTGGCCCCGGCTGCCGTGGCCCGAATAGCTGTACTGCTGACCGGCTTCATTGCCGCCGACGTCTTCTTTGGCGATCAGCATCCCGGGCACCAGGGACATCAGGACCCAAGGATTCCGGGCCGTGGGAAGGGACATGATCATCTCTTCGGTGATGTTCACGCCGACCTGGGTTCTCTTGGTATCGATGACGGGGCTCTGGCCGACGACGGTCACTTCTTCCTCGATGGCCGACTGCTCCATAACGATCTCATAGATGTTATCCCGGCCGAAAGAGACCACTTGTTTCTCACGGATGATGGTCTTGAATCCCTGCAGTTCAAACCTGATCCCGTAGTCATCGGCGACGGGAAGGCTGAGGAACCGGAAATTGCCGCGTTCAGATGTTAGGTCAGTCCGGGTGCCGACTTTGACGCCCGTTAGGGTGACTGTGACTCCGGGAAGCAAATTGCCCTCTGCGTCCTTCACCGTTCCCTTTACGGAGCCGAATTCCTGAGCCATGGAAAAAGCGCCGAGAAAGGCAAGCAAGGAGATTAAAACAAGGATTTTTTTCAATTCACTCTCCTTTTACCCGCGCCGTTAGGCGGGGCATTCCAGAAAATCCATTCCCTTGAGTGAGATGGCTCACTCAGCCTTGAGATAATCGAGAAAGCATGATTTCCCCTTTTCACCTCCTTCCAAAGAAGATCCACAAGCGCCTGCCAAACAGGGTGCAATATTCATGCCAATAAACAGAAAAGGGCGAGGCATATAACCCATGTATTTTCAATAAATTAGAGAAAAAGCCGAAAAACTGAATAGCTCTGAAATTCAATAAATTGGATTCAATCCAAGAATCTGGAGGAGTCTCCTCCGCTCCTTAGAATTTGGACCTGGAGTCGTAATCGGCCTGCCTCCGCCGCTCCGGGAGACTGAGGACGACGGAAACCGACTGCGGCGAGTTGGCCGCTCCCGGGCAACGGATCGTGATCCGCCCGGAATATTGACCAGGCTCGAGGCCGCCCGTTTGAGCGAGGACGGCCACATCTTTGTTTCCCGAACCCGTGGAAGGCACGCAGCTGAGCCAGGGGGCGTCCGTTTCGATCGTCCAGGTCAGCGGATTGGCGCCGGAAACGGCAATGCCCAAGGGCTTTTCCAGTGCCCCAGCCGCGGAGGCGGGAGCGATGAAGCGCAGCCCGGAACGGGAGACGCTCAGCTGGACGTGATTCAGAAAATCGCCGGCAGCGCAGGTTTGGGTCCGCATCTCCGACTCATTCTTGGTGACCCGGCCAACAAGGACCCCCTTTCCCGGGTCGAGCAGGCCGCCGCCGTCGTTGATGGTATCCCGGGCCCGGACCAGCCAGCGGTCGATACCGGCGAAATCGGGATGGTGCCGGAAGTTGTTATCCACCGGGTAGAGGATGTACTTAGCCGCCCAATAATCAGCGGCCACAGGATCCTGGCTGGCCAGGAGTTGGTTCGCCCGGAAGGTCGTACCGGCCGGATAGCCGGTGAGGGCGGTATGGGAGACCCAGATCGCGTCGACGATGTTCAGGACCGGGGTCGCGACCGAGGCCATCATCTTGCCGCAGGTCTCGCC
>DQHV01000259.1 GCA_003524335.1 Candidatus Aminicenantota bacterium
ATCGCGGGGTCGAGGACGATGACACCCCGGGATTCGAGCTCGCCCGACTTCTTTCCCCGGAGGAAAGCGATCGCCTGGGACACGGTCTTGGGGGTGCTTACGGCCAAGGACTCTTCCGGGTGCCGCACCCGGTAGGAGCCCGTCTTTTTGCCCGTCTCGGCCATGGCCCGGATGAGGTCGTCGATCCCGCCCTGCGTCTTATTTCGCCGGCCAAGCCCAGAGAAAGCTGCCAAAAGGTCTCGGATCTTGGCGACAAACAGGGGAATTTCTCCGGGCCCTACGGCTACCGTCAGAGAGTTCTTTTCTCTCTGGTGGGCCAGGAGCAGAGACCGCATGGTCCGCAGGCTGAGAAGCGCCAGGCGGGCGTCCAGGACGATAAGGTTTTTGGACGGATGCTTGGCCAGCAAATCCCTGGCCGAACCAACGGCGGCGAGGGAGCCCGTCGTTTTCCCGCCCCGCAACCACTGGACACCGGGCGGAGCAAAGGAACCGTCGTTCCGTTCATCGCCGGCGCCGCTGACGGCCAGGACCCTCTCCGGCCCGAGGCTTCGGACCGCCTCAACCGTCAGTTGGAGGATGGACTTCCCCATAAGGTTCTGGGTCAGAGGTACGGCGTGCGGTCTTGACCCTGCTTTTTCGCCTGTCAACCAAACAAGCGCCAGCAGGTTTCGCTTCATGTCATACGAGTGATCAGCTTGAACTTTTTGTCGTCCCAGAGGGGCTCGAAATCGATCTCGTTCTGCGCCAGGACGCGGTAGAACTTGTCCTTCTGGAAGGCCTTCTTCAGACACTCCATGGCCTCGTCCGCTTTTCCCATCAGGATATGGGCATCGGCCATGAGATAATAGACCCTCCCCTCTTCCTCTTGCATATCCAGCGCTTTTTCTAGAAGCTTCAGGGCTTCCTCATGGGCTCCAGAATTAATCTTGTAGATACTGTAATAGACGTAATCGTCTATAGTTTTCAGGGAGACTGTCTCTTTTTTCCCTTTTTCCTGGGTCATCTGGAGGTAGAGCTTGGCCCGGTCTACGAACTCTTTCTCGGTGTCGTACTTCTCGAGAAAGGCCTTGAGCAACTCCTGGGCCTTGTCGAGCCTTCCCTTGTGGAATTCCTTCATGGCTTCGCCGAAAGCGGCGAGGGACTTTTCATAGGCATCTTTCTTGATCTTTTCTTCCTTCACCGTAATCTCCTGATTTGGACAATTGTCGGCCCGACCATTTTAACCCAGAGCTCTCCTTTTGACAAGGAAATGCCCCTCACTCCTGAAGGAAGCGAGGGGAAGCTTCCTCTTCGTAAGCCCAGAAATCGGGGTGATCGAGGAGGAAGAGGACCGCCTGGTGATGGAGGCGGTGGCCAGCCCGCTCGGCCCGAAAATGGCCGAACAGAGGATGGCCGAAGAGCGCCAGGTCGCCGATAAGATCTAGGACTTTATGACGGACGAATTCGTCCTGAAAGCGGAGGGATCCGCTGATGACTTTCTTTTCATCGAGTACTACGGCATTATCCAGGCTTCCCCCGAGAGCCAGGCCGCGCTTCCGGAGCTCGGCGGCATCCTTCAGGAACCCGAACGTTCGGGCGGGAGCGATCTCTTCGAGGAAGAGCTTTCGGGTTAGGGAGACGGACATCTCCTGTCGGCCGATGAGCGGATGGGAAAAATCAATGGCATAAGATACTCTGAAGTCAGGGTCCGGGAAGAACGACAGGCTGGCCCCCTTCTCCTCGATGGTATGCGACTGGAGAATCCGTACCGCTTTAGCTCTCCGGGGGACCGGCCGCAGACCGGCTTGCAGAATGGACTCAGCCAAAGGAGCCGCGCTTCCGTCCAGGATGGGGATTTCCTCGCCCTGGAGCTCGAGCTCGACGCTGTCGAGGCCAAGAACATACAGGACCGCCAGGAGATGCTCTAGAGTCTGAATCCGGCCCGATTCGAAGACCAGGCAGGAGCAGTTCAGGGCATCGATCTTCCGGGCATCGACCTGAACTTCCAGACCGCCCAAGTCCATCCTTCGGAAAAAGACCCTTCCCTCAGAAGAGGGCTTGATGATCAGGCTGGCCTGTTCTCCAGAGTGAATCCCCGTGCCGGAAAAGGAAACGGGGCGCTGAGTAGTCTGCTTCTGGAGCATTTCGGAGCTAGTATACTCCAAATGGGGACGTTCCCGTAACCAAGGTGCCATCTCTTGGTCAACGGGCGCCTGTATGGTAAGATACCTTTCATGAAGACGGAGCTGGAAGAGGTCTTGAAAAAAGTCTCTCTTGGGCAGATGTCCCCCGGAGAGGCCTTCGATAAGCTCAAAGATTATCCCTATCAGGACCTGGGTTTTGCCAAGGTCGACCACCACCGGGAAGTGAGAAGAGGCTTTCCCGAGATCATCTACGGCCAGGGAAAAACAGACGTCCAGATCCTTAAGATCGCCCAGGAGATCTGCAAGAGAGGGAACAGTCTGCTCATCACCCGGGCCGGTCCTCGGATCTATCGGAAGATCAGGCGGAAGATCCCCGGCTGTCTCTATAACTCCCTGGGCAGGACGGTCTATCTGAAGAAGAAGCGCCCGGCGCCCGGGAAGGGCAAGATCGTCATCATCACAGCCGGGACATCCGATATTCCCGTTGCCGAGGAAGCATTCGTGACCTGCGAGATGCTCGGCAACGAGACCGAGCGGATCTATGACGTGGGCGTGGCGGGTCTTCACCGCCTGATCGGGGAGATGGACAAGATCAGGAAGGCGCGGCTGATTATCGCCGTGGCGGGCATGGAGGGCGCCCTTCCGAGTGTCGTGGCCGGGCTGGTCAACGTGCCCGTTATCGCCGTGCCCACCAGCGTCGGCTACGG
>DQHV01000041.1:0-5199 GCA_003524335.1 Candidatus Aminicenantota bacterium
CATCGATGACCGCGCCCATGAAGTTTGAAAAATCGGTGACATCGCCCATCTTGATGGTCTTAATCTCCGCGACGATCTTTTCCTTCACGGCAGGCCAGAGGTTGTCGGGGATGTAGGCGCGGCTGGCGGCCGAGCACTTCTGTCCCTGGNNGTCTCGCCGACGATCCGCGGATACGTCTTGTACTTCATAATGTTGGCGCCGATCGTCTTCCACATGCCCTGAAAGACCGAGGTGCTGCCGGTGAAATGGACGCCGGCCAGGTCGGGCTTTTCCAGGACCGGATCTCCGACATACCGGCCCGATCCCGGGATGAAATTGATGACGCCTTCCGGGAGCCCGGCCTCTTTCCAGAGCCGGGTCAGGTAATAGGAGGAAAAGACAGCCGAAGAGGCGGGTTTCCAGAGAACCGTGTTGCCCATCAGCGCCGGCGCAGTGGGAAGGTTGGCGGCGATGGCCGTGAAATTGAACGGGGTGACGGCAAAGACAAAACCCTCCAAGGCCCTGTATTCCATGTAGTCCCAGATGCCGGGCGCCGATTCGGACTGCTGCCTGTAAATCTGACTCATGTAATAAGCATTGAAGCGGTAGAAATCGATGACCTCGCAGGCGGAGTCGACCTCGGCCTGGTGGCAGGTCTTGGACTGTCCGAGCATAGTCGCGGCGTTGAGAAGATAGCGGTACTTGGTGGCCAGTAGCTCGGCCGCGCGGAGCAAAATGGCGGCCCGGGACATCCAGTCCATCTCCGACCAATCTCTCCAGGCCGCTTTGGCGGCGGAGACAGCCTTCTCGACTTCGGCCGCCCCGGCCTTGTGGTAGCGGCCCAGGAGATGCCGGTGGTCATGGGGACAGCGACAGTCGCCCAGGTCTCCCGTCCGGACCTCCTTCCCGCCGATGAGGAGCGGGATCTCAATTTCCTGTCCGAGCAGTCTGGCCAGCTGGTCTTTCAGGGCTTTTCGCTCCGGCGTCCCCGGGGCATAGCCGAAACCGGGTTCATTAACGGGTGTCGGTATTTTGGCGATGGCGTTGATCATGAATTCCTCCTCCTCGGGTAAAAGACATGATTTCTCTGGCTCCTAGGGAGAAGCCAGGTTCCTATGATAAGGCAATATTATACACGAACTCAGGCCCGTTTTTCCAGGGATCAGAGGCCCAGGTCGGCGTCGATTCCTTGCATCGCGGCGATGCAGATGGAGATGAATTCATCCAGGTCCAGGCCGAGGTTTCGGCATTCCTCGATCTCTTCTCTCCTGGCCCCGCGGGCAAAGCTTTTCTCCTTGTAGCGCCTCTTGACGAAATCGAGGTCGATCGCCCTTATCTTCTTTGTAGGGTGCATCAGGGTTGCGGCGATGATCAGGCCGGTCAGCGGGTCGATGGAGTAGATCGCCCAATCCATGGCGCTCTCGCAGGACACTTTGGCGGCATGGGCTTTGACAGCATGAACAACCTGGGGAGAAATGCCCATACCTTCGAGCATCTTGACCGTTTCGGTGGTGTGAAGCTCCGGACTTTTTTCGGTCAACTCATAATCGAGGTCGTGAAGAATACCGGCCAGCCCCCACGGCTCCGGGTCCTGGCCGAGCCTCGCCGCCACGGCCTTCATGCAGGCCTCAACCGATAGGCAGTGTTTGACCAGGTTCTTGTTCTGGAGGTGCTTTTTAAGGAGGTCGAGCGCCTCTTCTCTTTTCATCCTTCGACTCCTTTCCCGACATTCTTGGTCATACTTATTCTTTCTTCTTCGAGATCTCAAAGGGGATCTCGGCCTCTTTGCTCTGTTTCTCGTCACTGACCCTCACACCGATAGCGTAGGTCCCCTCCTTCTCGGGGAACCAAATCCATGCCTTTTTGTCGGCCGCCTTCTGGACAACGGTCCTCTCTTCGCCCTGGCGCAGATAGAACTCAAACATGGGGAGATAGAAGCCCGTAGCCGAGGCCGTGAAACTCACGTCGGTCCCGGCCGGCTGCGGAGAGGACAGAGAGGACGAGATCTCGACCTTCACTTCCTTCCGGATAAAATTGATGATCCCCCGGTCGGCCGAAGAATCGAAAGTCGCGAAGACAAGGTACGGCTCCGCCCAGACGGGATTGGACCTGATCTCTGTCTTGGCCTCATATTTCCCGACCGTCTTCCCCGATCTCGGGTCCAGCGAGAAAAGGAGAGGAGAATGCGATGTGACCAGAACACTCTGTCCGTCAAACCCGAGTTCATAAGAGCTCCGCGAGGGGGCAATCCACCACCAAACGATGTCGCCGCTGCTCTTATCCAAGGCATAGAGAACGCTGTTGGAAGCTTGGAAATAAACCCGCTTCTCGTCCGCGCCGGAAGACACGAGAAGCCTTCCCCCCGCCCTGATCCTCCATTCTCTCTTCCTGCTCCTCAAGTCAAAGCAGTGAAAGGAGAAATCCTCGGTGCCGACATACAGAAGATGTCCGTCCACGAGCGGAGTGGCCAAGATAGGGCTGCCGATATCGATGGAAGCTCGCCGAACTCCCTTCGGGCTGAGCAGATAGACCGAACCATCAGCGCACCCCTGGATGATCATGTCCCCATAAAACACAGCGGCGGCCGCGATGGCTCCTTTGGCCCGGAAGCGCCAGACTGGTTCCCCAGTGGCTTGGCTCAGGGCGAGAAGGTCACCCGCTTCAGTGCCCACATAAATCCTCTCCCGGTCTTGGGAGATCGGGCTGGAGATCCTATCAGTAGCCTTCGTTTTCCAGACTAGATTCCCCTGCCGGTCGAAACAGAAGACGATATTGTCTTGGTCCCAGACGAAGAGCCTCTCTGGACCGAGCGAAGGCGGGCCGCCGAACGGCGATGGGTTGGCCTGGTGCCAAAATATCTCCTGCTTTGCGCTGTCCAGGCAGTACAAATGCCCCCGGTCAGTCGAGAAATAAAGGCGGCCGTCCTCCCCCCTGGCCAAGGTACGGTTGAGCCTGCCTTCAAACGGAACCTGACCGGCGATTTCCAGGGGAAAAACCACGCCCGTCGGGTAGGGTTTGATCTTCGGCCGGAAAAAGGAGCAGGAACATGCCAGCAAGACCAGGAAAAAGACAGGGGCTTTTTTCACTCCTCTCCTCGTCGGGGCCTAATCATATCATTTTGACTCTCCTCCCTCAATCTTTACTTGGGGGGTATTAAGCTGGTATGATTCTCGAAAGAAAGCCGATGGTGAACTACATCGTCCTCTACAAGATCCGGAAAAGAGTCAAAAAAATCCTGAAAGACAAGATCTCGGAAGGCGAGCTGGCCACGACCAAAACCTCCTGTATCGGCTGTTTGGCCGACGATATCAGCTGGGAAATCTATTACTTGATGAAGCAAAAAGAAGAGGAAGGATAGGGACGTCAGCCCTCGGTCTTCTTCTCGGGACTTGATTCCGCCTGAATCTTCTCCTTGATCTTCAGCCACCAGTCGATCCTTTTCTTAATCTCCTTTTCCAGGCCCATATTTCCAGGCGTATAGTAGCGCCGCCCTTTCAGCCTCTCTGGGAACGTCTCCATGTCGGTTGTCGAGAAAGCGAAATCGTGGGCGTAGGCATAGTCCGTGCCGTAGCCGACGTCCTTCATCAACCGGGTGACGGGGTTGCGAATCTGGAGAGGGACGGGCTCGTGCGGGCTGGCCTCCACATCTTTCATCGCCTTGCTGAAGGCGGCATAAGCCCGATTGCTCTTAGGCGCAGAGGCCATGTAGATGACCGCTTCCGCCAGGGCCAGCTCGCCTTCCGGTGAGCCGAGGAAATCGTAGGCTTCCTTGGCCCGAAGGGCGATCGAGAGCGCCTGCGGATCGGCCAGGCCGATGTCCTCGGACGCAAACCTGACCAGGCGGCGGGCGATGTAGAGGACGTCTTCCCCCGAAAAAACCATCCGCGCCAGCCAGTAGAGGGAAGCGTCTACATCGCTGTTTCGCAGGCTCTTGTGCAGGGCCGAGATCAGGTTGAAGTGTTCCTCGCCGCTCTTGTCGTAAAGGAGGATCCTCTTCTGGAGGGCTTCCTGGACTTCGTCCTGCCCGATGCGCGGACCGCTGGCCAGACTGGCGGCAATCTCGAGAGAGTTAAGGGCCCGCCGGGCATCGCCGTTGGCGTAGTCTATGATGAGCTGCCGGGCCGGATCATCAAGGGCGGTCTTCGAGCTCCCCAGCCCGCGCTCCTCGTCGGCCAGGGCCTCATCCAGGATCCGTGAGAGCGCTTCTCCCGAGAGCGGCTGGAGCAGCAGGACTTTGGTGCGGGAAAGGAGCGGAGCGATGACCTCGAAGGAGGGGTTTTCGGTTGTGGACCCGAAGAGGATGATGTCTCCCCTCTCAACATACGGAAGGAAGGCGCCCTGCTGGGCCTTGTTGAAGCGGTGGATCTCGTCGATGAAAATGATCGTCGGCTTGCCGTACATCTTCCTGTGGTTTTCGGCCTTGGCCATCACATCCTTGACTTCTTTGATGCTGGAGAGTACGGCGGAGAAGAAAAGACACGGCAAGTCGAAGTGCTTGGCCAGCATCACCCCCAGAGTAGTCTTGCCCGATCCCGGCGGCCCCCAGAAGATGAGAGAGACAAGGCGGCCGGATTCGATCAGATGGGATAGGATCTTTCCCTGGCCCAGGAGGTGTTCTTGGCCATGAAACCGGTCCAAGGAATGGGGCCTCATCCGCTCGGCCAGCGGCGTCATGGTGGCGTTCTGTTCCTTGGGCATGTGGGAACCGATTATATCATGAATTGGGGGTGTTCCCCGAACCCTCGCCTTGACGGGTCTTCCGAGTCATGCTATGGTTAGAAAAGAATTTAAATGAATAGCGAGAAGGACGCGGGCAAGCTCTTTTACCGGCTCGATGAAGTCAGTCGAATCGCCGAGCTCGAACCCAAGGTCATCGAGAGATGGGAAAAGGACTTCCCCTTTCTCCATGCCGGCCAGATGGGCAGCGGCCAGAAGATATTCCGCCAGAAAGACTTGGACATTATCCTCAGGCTCAAGGAGCTTCTGGTCAAAGAAGGCCTCACCCTGGCCGGGGCCAAGCGCAAGATCCAGGCAGAATTCGAAGGCCGGTCGGCCGAGCCGCTCCATCCGGACCGCCTGAAGAAGGCCCTGGTCGAAGTCCGCGCGGAGCTCCAGGACATCGCCGCCACGCTCGAAAAAAAGTCCAAAAAGCTGTAAAAAGACCCCCTTTTTTTGCTATAATGTTAACTCTCGATTCGGGACGTGGCGCAGCCTGGTAG
>DQHV01000041.1:5318-10184 GCA_003524335.1 Candidatus Aminicenantota bacterium
TGACGCCCTCGTCTATGTGATCGACGGAGAGACGGAGATCACGATTTCCGGCCGCAGCCACCGGCTGAAGGGGGGCCAAATGATCATCATGCCGGCCAATGAACCCCACGCCCTGAGGGCGGTGAATAGATTTAAGATGATGCTGGTCATGATCCGCTCCTGACACCATAGGCACCGATGAAGCCCCTGATCCTCCTGACCAATGACGACGGCTATTTTGCGGATGGGATTCTGGCCCTGGCCAGACATCTCAAACGGGCGGCCGAAACCGTCGTTGTCGCCCCGGACCGCGAAAAGAGCGCCACTTCTCTATCGCTCACTCTCCGCCGCCCCCTCCGGGTGGAGAGGATCAAGAGGGACGTCTTTGCCGTGGACGGCACGCCGGCCGACTGCATCTATCTGGCCCTCAAGATGATCCTGCAGCGGAGCCCCTGTTTGATCATCTCCGGGATCAACCGCGGTCCGAACCTGGGCCAGCAGGACATTTCCTATTCCGGCACGGTGGCCGCCGCTATCCAGGGGACATTCCTGGGGATCCCCTCGGTCGCTGTCTCTGCCGTTCCGAATGTCCAGGGCGAGCATGACTTCGATCTCTCGGCCGAGTTCATCCTTAAGCTGGCAAAGAGGATTCTCAAGAAACGACTGCCGGCCGGGCTGACCCTCAACGTCAACATTCCTGCGCCGCCGATCCAGGGAGCCAGGATGACCAAACTCGGCGAAAAACGCTACGATCCTGAGATCGTTGAAAAAAGAGATCCCCGCGACAACACCTATTACTGGATCGGCTCGGGAAAACCCACTCCGATCGGAGACAGGACAAGCGATGTCTGGGCCGTCGCCCGCGGCTTCATCTCGGTGACTCCCCTGCACACCGATCTCACGGACTATGCGGCCTTGTCCAACCCCTCCTGGAAAAAGATCATTCAGGGCTTGGTCTGACGACGGGACGCCCGGCTGTGGCGGTAGAACTCGACTACGGCCGGGATCGTCGAAACGATGATGATGGCGATGATGACCAGGCCGAAATTTCTCTTGATGAACGGAATGTTTCCGAAAAAGTACCCGCCGAAAACGAACAGGGCGACCCAACCGATCCCGCCGATGACGTTATAGCTGATGAATTTCCAATAGCTCATCCTCCCGACGCCGGCCACGAACGGGGCGAACGTCCGGATGATCGGTACGAAGCGGGCGATGATGATAGTCTCGGCCCCGTATTTCTCATAAAAACGGTGCGTCCGGTCCAGGTGTTCTTTCTTGAAGAACCGGGATTTTTCCTGATGGAAGACTCTCGGGCCGATGAAATGACCGATCCAATAGTTGACCGTATCTCCGAGGATGGCTGCGGCGCTGAGGACGATAAACAGCCAGAGCGCGTTAAGGGCTTTGGCCGCGGCGAACGTCCCGGCCGCAAAGAGCAGCGAGTCACCGGGCAGGAAAGGCGTGACCACCAGGCCCGTTTCCAGGAAGATGATCACAAAGAGGATTAAGTAGGTCCAGAGTCCATAGGACTGGACCAAAGAGCTCAGATGCTTATCGAGATGCAAGACGAAATCGAGCAGCCGCAAGAGAAAGTCCATCATTACTCCTCGGGGAAAACCGCCTCCCGCTGTTCGGTCGGGGCGGGAAAGGGTTTAATTAATACACATCCCCTGCGGTGTCAAGTGAAGGATGATTCTGCTAGAATGGATGAGGATACCAAAGCGGACATGATCGCCCGGAGAAAAATGGACAAGATAGACTCCGCCCTGGCGCGGCTCCGGACGCACGAGACGAACTGCCGCCTCTGCCCCCGCGATTGCGGGGTTGACCGAACGGACAGCGAAAAGGGATTTTGTGAGAGTGGGAATATGGCCACGGTTTCCCACGCCCTTCTCCATTTCGGCGAAGAGCCGATCCTGAGCGGCTCTGGGGATTGCTCCGGTGATAGAGAGGGAAAAGGGCCGACTCGTTCAGGATCGGGGACGATCTTCTTTACAGGCTGCAACCTGAAGTGCCGCTTTTGCCAGAACTACCAGCTGAGCTGGCTCGGGCAGGGCCGGCCGGTCGGAGACGAGGATCTGGCCGGGCTGATGCTCGACCTCCAGGAAAAGGGAGCGCTCAACATCAACCTGGTCTCGCCCTCTCACTTTATCCTGCCCATCCTCAGGGCCTTGCGGATCGCCTACTCAAAGGGCCTGGAAATCCCTCTCGTCTCCAACTCCAACGGGTACGAAAAGGCCTCGGTCCTGGCCTCTCTCGAAGGGATTATCGATATCTACCTGCCCGACCTTAAATACTTATCTTCCGAGCTCTCCCTGAGGTTCTCGGGGGCGGCGGACTATTTCGGGCGAGCCGGTGAAGCCATCAAAGAAATGGCTTTTCAGCAGCCCGTTCTCGTCTTGAACGACCAGTCGATCGCCCAGCGCGGCCTGGTCGTCCGCCATCTCGTCCTCCCCGGTCAGGCCAAGGATTCAACGGCCGTCTTGGAATGGCTGGCCGCTGAGCTCGGCAATAGCGTGGCCGTCAGCCTGATGAGCCAATATCAACCCTGCTATAGGGCCCCTGAAGAACTGCGGAGGCCCCTGTCTCCGGAAGAATACGGGGAAGTCCTGTCCAGGGCCTATGAGCTGGGGTTTGAACGGATGTTCATCCAGCCGGAGACCTTCGGCCCGGAGGATCATCTCTTCCCGGACTTCGACCGGGCCGAGCCTTTCCGCTGGGCTGAAAAACCGCAGGAAGGGTGAATCTTTTGCCCCGGCCTCAGGATTCCCGGCCAGCCGGAGTATAAACCCGAGCCTTCGGCAGACGCGATTCAGCAAAACCCAGCGCGATGGCCATCTCCCGCATCTTTGCCTGGATGGCGCCGACATTCTCAGGCCCCATCCGGAGCAGGTGCTTCTGGGCGTCGCTCAGGCTTTCCAACTCAGGGTCGAGCATAACATAGTTGAGGACGGCTTTCTCCAGGATGATGTCGCCTTCGACGACCGGCGTTTCCAGGAGCTCAATGATAGCCCTGAGAATCGTCTGTTCGAAATCCTGATCGGGATAGCCGAGGTCTCTGTACGCTTCCTGGCAAAGTGGCTTGAGGGCCCGGAAAAGCGAGACGCACTGCTTGCTGTCCAGAGAAACGAAGACGTCCGCCACGGTATGATAGCGGCTGTATCCTTCCGGGTCGGCGAAATAGACACTGCCTCTCTTGATGGCCACGAATTCCCCCGGAGGCAGGAAGAAATCGATGTGGGCCCGGGGGCTCAGCCCGTTGGCGATGTTATCGACAGCGGCCACGAACCGCCGAGTCAGGCCTTTGCTCTGCAGCCATTGGGCGAGCCGCGGATGCGAGGAGATCTCTTTGGCCAACTGACGGACGAGGTCATCGCTCTTATCCAACTCGACGGGCGGCTTGGATGTATCAGAAGACGCGGGCAGAGGAATCTCTCTGTCCTGGACCGCAGCCGGCGGCACTTCAAGCGATCCCTTGTCTTTGTCTGCCTTCTTATAGATCAAGAAATAATAGAGCGCGCCTGCTAGGGCCAGAATTGCGAGGATGACCAGGGCCCTCGTAAAAAGACTTTTCCTGGCCTCCTCTTCATCCCCCTCTTCGGGCAGCTGATCCCCAATCTCCTTTTCCTCGATTTTTTCTTCGAGTAAATCTTTTTTCTCTTCGTTCATGGTATTTCTTCCACCTTTCGGACCCTGATATCTCCCTCGACGGCTGTCAACTCGATCGAAGCTTGGCCATCTCCCAGCTTAGCAGACACTTTTTTGGCGGGCAACGGCTGATCGAGCTCGAGCTCGCTAAAAATATTTCCCGCCGGGGCTTCAGCGACGAGTTGAGCCGCAACACTCGGCTCCAGCAGGAGAACGATATCCCCGCGTTCAACCTTTATGCGGATGCTGTCCCGCGGCCTGAGGTCCAGGAGTTCCGCTTCCACGGCGCCGCTCCCCAGCCGGACGTCCAGGGAACCGGAAAAGTTGCTGATCTTGATCTCCCCTTCCTCAGCATCCAGGAGTGCCCTGCCGTAGATATCGGAAACAGCGATTCTGCCCCGGCCGTTCCGAACGCTGTCCAGGTTGACGGAGTGAGGAATATTCAGAACATAATGCACGACACCTTGCCCGTCCTCATATCCAATCTCTCTTGTCCTGATCCTCACCGAATCGCCCGTGCTCCGGACCTGAACATCGGGAGGAGAGAACCGCTGGTCAAGAAAATAGATTCCTGCCGATTTGGGAGACTCCCGATTTCCTTCGGCGGAGATCTCGATCCTTTCGTCTCCCCAGCCGGATATCTCGATATCGCCGTTGCTGTTCTCAAGAGAAACCGCTGCGCCGGATTTCAGGTCGAGACTCTTGCGGAATGTGCTCTTCGGCCAGTATTGTCCTTGGGACTTAGAATCCACGACCGCTATCACACAAGCGCTTGACAGAAGCATGACCACCGGAAGAAGAACGAAGATCGTCTTTCTCATGGCATTTATCCCTTTGATTTATTCTAGCGCCAACATCCTCCTGATAGCAACATAAATCAAAGCCCTCCGCAGCGTAGCGGGCAGGGTTCCTCTCGGCTTGGCGAGAGGAGAGCGAAGCGAGGACAGGGAGCGGATTTGCCACGCTGGGGAAAATCCGCGTCTTTCGTAGGGACTCCCCCAAGTTCACCCGAACCGGCCTGTTATATAATCCTCCGTCCGTGAATCGGCGGGATTAGTGAAGATTTGGTCGGTTTGGCCGAACTCGATGAGCTCTCCCAGCAAGAAGTAGCCGGTGAAATCGGAAACTCGGGCGGCCTGCTGCATGTTGTGGGTCACGATCACGATAGTGTAGCTCGCCTTCAGCTCGAGCATCAGCTCCTCGATCTTCGCCGTCGCGATCGGGTCGAGCGCCGAG
>DQHV01000366.1 GCA_003524335.1 Candidatus Aminicenantota bacterium
CCCGGCTGTACCAGTCCTTCTGGTATGTCGCCATCCTCGCGCTTTTCAGCCTCAACATAATCATCTGCACGCTCGTCCGCCTCTCCCCCAAGATCCGCCGTGTCTTCCGGCCCAAGTGCGACCTCGACCCCAAGAGCGTCCAGGTCCTCAAGGTAAAGGACAAGATCAAAATGGCCCTGGCGCCGGACGCGGCGGTCCAGTCCGTCAAGGTCGTACTCGGACGCCACCATTACCGCGTCCGGGAGAATGCTGCGGAGAAAAAACATTGCCTTCTCGCCAGAAAAAGAATCCTGGGCATTTTCGGCTCCGACGTCGTCCATGTCGGCCTCCTGATCATCCTGGCCGGAGGCATCATCAGCGGCCTGGCCAGCGTGCGCGGGAGCCTCACTCTCTCNNCTCCGAAAACCAACCCCTCCCCGTCCCCCAAGCCGGTTTTTCCGTCCGCCTGGACAAGTTCATTACCGAGCTTTACCCCGATGGAAATGTCAAGGACTGGAAGAGCGAGCTCACAATCATCGAAGGGGATAAACCGGTCCTCCAGAAGTCCGTCGAGGTCAACCACCCGCTGAGCTACAAGGGGTTCGTCTTCTACCAGAGCGGCTATGGCTCAAACTGGGAAAACCCGGAACTCGAGGTCCGGCTCAAGAAGAAGAGCGACCCGGGCTATCTCAAGAACATTCGGCTGAGAATCGGCCAGCCGGCCGCGGTCGAAGGCGAGGATATCACGCTGACTGCCTCCCGTTTTCTGCCCGACTTCGTCTTGGACGAGAAGAACCAGCCCTCGACCCGCTCGCCCGAACCCAACAACCCGGCCGTTCTCATCCGGGGGGAGCGAGCCGGAGCCGAGGTCTTCTCCGGCTGGATCTTCGCCAAGTTCCCCGATTTTGCCCAGATGCACCAGGCCCAGGAAACCGAGTTCAAACCTGAACTCAAGGACGTCAAAGCCCCGCAGTATTCCGTCCTCCAGACGGCCAAAGACCCAGGAGTCTCGCTGATCTGGGTCGGCTGCGCGGTGCTGATGCTTGGACTATTCATAGCCTTCTACTGGCCAATGCGGGAAATCCGCCTCGTTCTCGAGGAGAGTCAGGGAAAAACGGAGATCGCGGCGGGCGGAATTTCTGCCAAGAGCCAAGAGGCATTTCAATCCGAGTTCGAAAGCATGATGAGGGCGTTAAGGAAATCAAAATGAGCGAATCCACTATTTTCACCATGGCTTTTATCCTGTACATCGGGTCGGCGTTTTTTTATCTTGCTCATCTTTATTCCAAACGGGAGAATATGGCCAAGACCGGCTCCGTCATCGCCCTCTTCGGCCTGCTCCTCCACACGCTGGCCCTCATCCTGCGGACGCTCCAGAGCGGCCACGCCCCATTCACCAATATGTACGAGTCGCTCTCCTTCTTGGCCTGGGCGACCATCCTCGCTTACCTCGTCATTGAGTGGAAGTACAAGGTCTGGAAGCCAGGCGCCTACCTGCTGCTCATCGTCGTCGGGCTGATGGCCCTGGCCTCATCCCCTCTCATGCCTAAGAGCGCGACGCCGCTCGTACCGGCTCTCCAGAGCTACTGGCTCTGGCTCCATGTCTCGGTGACCCTGCTCGGCGAGGCCTTTTTTGCCGTCGCCTTCATCACCAGCATCATGTACCTCCGGGCCGAGGCCCGGGAAAAAAGGGGGCTGGCGCCGAAATCGAGCCTTACGGCCGAGCGGTTGGATTCCATCAGCTACCGCGCCATCTCCGTTGGATTCCCCCTCTTCACCCTGGGCGGGCTTGTCTTCGGGATGGTCTGGGCCTACAAGGCGTGGGGCACCTACTGGAGCTGGGACCCGAAGGAGGTCTGGAGCCTGATCACCTGGTTCGTCTTCGCTCTCTATCTCCACACCCGGGTTGTCATGGGCTGGAAAGGACGGCGCTCGGCGGCCATCGCCATCTTCGGCTTCCTGGCCGCATTATTCACATACTTCGGCGTCAACTATCTCCTGGCCGGCCTGCATTCGTACGCCTGAGCCGAAGGATAACGATAGGTTAATCTGAGGAGCGTGGATATGCCTGCTGATGAAGGGAAATCTCCTAACCCACCCCAAGAAGAAGTAAAGCCAAAAAAGAAGGCCCGGAAGAAGAGACTCCTCGTCGCCCTCGGTATTTTTGTCTTCATACTCCTTCTTTTCGCCGGCATGGCCGAGTACACTTCCCAGCACAAGTTCTGCTCCGTATGCCACTACATGAAGCCCTTCTACAAGAGCTGGCAGGAGTCCGCTCATTCTGGCATCGAGTGCAGCAAGTGCCACTATCCGCCGGGGATGCGGTCCTTCCTGCGGGTCAAGCTCGAAGGCCTCAACCAGGTCCTCCGCTACTGGACAAAGCTCTATGTCAAGTCCAAGCCCTGGGCCGAGATCCCGGACGAGAGTTGTCTCCGGGCGGGATGCCATGACAAGAGGCTCCTCGAAGGCCGGGTCCAGTTCAAGTCGGTCGTTTTCGACCACAGGGTCCACCTGGGAGACCTGCGAAGGGGCAAGCAATTGCGCTGCACGAGCTGTCATTCCCAGATCGTCCAGGGAGACCACATCACGGTGACGGAAAGCAGCTGCTTCATCTGCCACTTTAAGGCCAGCGAGCACTATCCCCAGATCGCCAGCTGCTCGCACTGCCATGTCAGGGAAGACTTGAGTTCGGAAAGGGCGCGGTTCAACCACACGATCGTCTTTGAGGATAACTTCAGCTGCGACAAGTGCCATAGCCAGATCATCATCGGCGACGGGTCCGTTCCCCGCGAGAACTGCTACAAGTGCCACTACGAGAACGACCGCGTGGACAAATATAATGACACCGACCTGATGCACTCGACGCATATCACATCCCACAAGATCGAGTGCAACCAGTGTCACCTGGAGATCCAGCACAAGATCGTCAAAAACATCGAGACCATCGCCGACTGCCGGACCTGCCATACCGGCTTCCATGAGGCCCAAAAGATTCTTTATACCGGCGAGGGCGGGAAGGGTGTCGCCCATCCGAAACCCAACATCATGCTGGAGAAGGGCCTGAGCTGCAAGGGCTGCCACATGTTCCATGAGGAGGCCGGAGGAAAGCTGGTCAAGAGCGAGACCATGATCTCCAAAGAAAAAGCCTGTGAATCCTGCCACGGGTCGGGATTCGGCCGCCTGCTCAAGAACTGGCAGGTCTCGACCGAGAGGAAACTCAGACAGATCAAAAGCGTTTATGCCAAAGCGGACGGCGAGGTCGCCGCTTCCCGGAGCGCCGATAAAGCTAAAGCCCGCGACCTCCTCCAGGAGGCCGCCTTCAACATCGATGTCGTGGACAGGGGCAAGGCCGTCCACAACATCTCCTACTCCCAGGACCTGCTGCTGGCTGCTGTCCAACGCATCGAGGAGGCGCTGCAGGCAGCCGGTTCTTCCTACCGCCCGGAAAAGCTCCTGATCGAGACGGCGGTCGCGCCAGGCCAGTGTTCGCAGTGCCACGCCGGGATCGAGGAAATCAACACCGAGATCTACGGCCTGTCCTTTCCCCACAAGAGCCACGTCGTCGGGAAGAAAATGGAGTGCGGCCTCTGCCACTCCAACTCCCGGCGCCACGGCGAGTTCATCGGCTCCAAGAAAAGTTGCGCGGCCTGCCATCATCAGGATGCCAAGAAAGAATGCGGGAGCTGCCATAGCATCCAAAAAACGCTGTACGGCGGAGGGACGATCGAGGGCTTCTCCGTTCCCAAGGACTTAATGGCCGAGGGGGGAACCGACTGCGACGGCTGCCATGAGCGCAAAGACGGCCGCATCAGTCGATCGGACGCCTCCACCTGCGCCGAATGCCACCAAGAAAGCTACAAGAAAACGTTCGAGGAATGGCGGGCGGCTTACAAAGAACTCCGGGCCGGCCTCGAGGCCGCACTCTCCGAAAAGAAAGCGCTGAGTCTGAGCCAGGAAGGGAAAGCACGCCTGACCGAAATCGAGAAAGCCGTGCGGGAACTCGATCAGGATGGAAGCTCCGGGGTCCACAATTCCCAGTTCATTCAGGACATATTGACAAAGTTGACTAAAGATATAAGATCTATTGCTTGACAGAGCGCACATGAACAGACGGGCCTTCGTCAACCTCTTCCTGGGCGGGTCATTCCTCGGGACCGTCGTCTCGTTTCTCTATCCCGTTATCCGCTACCTCATCCCGCCGCGCCAAACCGAAGCCGCCGCAAAAAGGATTATCGCCGCCAAGGCGGGCGAGCTGGCGCCGAACTCGGCCAAGTTCTTTCGCTTCGGGTCGACAGCGGCCGTCCTGATCAATACGGCTGACGGCCAGCTCCGCGCTTTCTCCGCCGTTTGTACCCACCTCACTTGCACGGTTCGTTACGAGGGCGATACCGGAACACTTTTCTGCCCCTGTCATAACGGCCGGTTCGACCTCGCCGGGAATGTCATCTCCGGGCCGCCTCCAAGGCCCTTAGAATCCTATGAAGTGGAGGTCTCGGGCGGCGATATCTATGTCTCCAGGAAAACCTGAGATGAGCAAGTGGCAGGAAAAAGTGGAGGCCTACCTCGAACCGCGCTTCCAGCTGTCGGCCATCCGGAATTTTGCCAAGAAAAAGAAGGTCCCTGAGCACAAACATTCCTTCTGGTATTTCTTCGGCGGCATCTGCCTGTTCCTCTTCATCATCCAGGTCCTGACTGGCGTACTCCTCCTGCTCTACTACACGCCGTCTGTGGACGCCGCCCACGAGAGCATCCAATTCATCATGAGCCAGGTCAAGTTCGGCTGGCTCATCCGGTCAGTCCACAGCTGGACGGCCAACATCCTGATCGGTGTCATCTTTATCCACATGTTCAGCGCTTTCTTCCTCAAGGCCTACCGGCCGCCTCGCGAGTTGACCTGGATAACCGGATTCCTACTTCTCGTCCTCTTCCTGGCCTTCGGGTTCAGCGGCTACCTGCTGCCCTGGAACGAGCTGGCCTACTTCGCCACGAAGGTCGGGACCGACGTGACCGGCCAGGTTCCCCTGGTGGGGCATCTCATCGCCCGGATCCTCCGGGGCGGGGAGGACGTGACCGGAGCCACCCTGTCCCGGTTCTACGGGTTTCACGTGGCCATCCTGCCGCTCCTCACGACGGCCATCCTGGGACTGCACCTCTTCCTGGTGCAGAAGCAGGGCATGAGCGTGCCGCCGGAGATCGAGCGAAGCGGGAGGCCGATCCGGACGATGCCCTTCGTCCCCCACTTCCTCTTGCGGGACCTGGTGGGCTGGCTCTCGGCCCTGGCGGTCCTGGGGTCGCTGGCGGCCTACTTCCCCTGGGAGCTGGGCGTCAAGGCGGATCCCTTTGCGCCCGCTCCGGCGGGCATCCGTCCGGAGTGGTACTTCATGTTCATGTTCAAGACGCTCAAATACCTCCCGNNACGGCCCGGGGTGAGCCGAGCCACCTCTTCACCATGATCGGGATCATGGTCATCGTCTACATGATCGTGCTAACCTACCTTGGCTACACCGAGGTGGCGACGCAATGAGCGCGAGGCAGCTTCTCGCCGCGATTCTCCTCGTGGGTGGTGCGCTGGCCGTCGCGGGACCGACGGCTGCCGAACGCCGGGGCGATGACGAGCGGGGACGGGTGCTGTTTACGAGCAAGGAGTGCGCGCGCTGCCACAAGCCCCGGGGAGAGCGTGCTCTTGGGCCGCCGCTGGAGGAGCTGCGTCGTCGCCAGGGGATGCTCGAGCTGGCCGGCCGCCTGTGGAACCACGCCCCGGCGATGCTCGGGGTCCTCGAATGGCAGAAGCTCGAGTGGCCGGCGATCAGCGCCCCGGAGATGGCCGATCTGATGGTGTATCTTCAGGCCGATCCGACCAGAGATCCTGCCCCAAATCTCTCTGCGGGGCAGGCGACCCTAGTCCGGAAAGGGTGTCTCAAGTGCCACCGGCTTCGGGGNNACCGGCATCTGGAATCATTCCCCGCGGATGGCTAGACAGGCGGCCCAGATCGGTGTACTCTACCCTCGCTTCACGGGCGAGGAGATGGCGAACCTGTTCGGATTCCTGAAGAGCGTTGCTGCACCATCCGAGTAACCGCGGACGTTGGAGGAGGGAACGATGCGAAGCGCCGGC
>DQHV01000148.1 GCA_003524335.1 Candidatus Aminicenantota bacterium
GGAAGATCGAGTTGAAGGCGACCAGCCCGGCGCAGTACTCCGTGTCGCCGCGCGCGAGGTCGTTCCACACGATCACCATCGCGATGCAGCGGGCCAGGCCGATCATGATCAGCCCGTACATATACTCGGGCTTATCACGCAGGAATAGGACGGCCAGGGCGAACATGAGGAGTGGACCGATGATCCAGTTCTGGACGAGCGACAGGGCAAGGACTCGGGTATTCTTGAAGACGTCACCCAGCTCCTCGTATTTCACCTTGGCCAGCNNGCCAGCGGCGGGTACATCATCAGGATGAGGCCGGCGGCGATGGGGATGTTCGTCGTGCCCGACCGGAAACGGTTGATGAAGCCGACGACGGCGGGAACAAGGTAGCCGAGCCCCACGCCGAGGGCCATGGCCAGAAATATCCAAAGGGTCAGGTACCGATCGAGGACCTTGAGTCTGGGTTTTCCGGGGGTCATATGCGATCTCCTTTCACATCAATCAGAGCCCCAATAAAAAGTAAAATCCCATGCCGATGATCAGAACGCCGGCGGCCTTCTGGAGGACGCTGTGGACCCGCCGAAGGCCTTTTGACTCGAGCAGGCTCTTCGCCGCGCCGACCGACGTCCCGGCGACGAGAAAGAGGGCCGAATGCCCCAGAGCGTAGATGAAGAGGAGGAACGCCCCGTAGAGCACGTTCCCCTTCTCCGCGACGAAAGCCAGGAGCACGGCCAGGATGGGAATAGCGCACGGCGTCGAGACGACGCCGAACAGCAGACCCAGCAGGAAAGCGCCGATATAGCCCTGCTTTTTCACCCGGAGGCCGGCCGGAACGGGCAGATTCCACTTAAGGACGCCGAGCAGATGGAGTCCCATAAAGAAGCAGACGCCGGCCACCGCGTACTTCCATAACTGGCCGACATCCCCGAACATCCGGCCCATCAGGGCTGAAACGAGGCCCAAAGCGGTGAAAGTCAGGGCCAGACCGAGGACGAAGAAAAGGGAAAAGACGAGGGACCTTCTGATGGTCGTCGTTTCCCTGTTCCCCGCGACGACGCTCATCAGGAGCGGGATCATGGCCATACCGCACGGATTGAGGGCCGTGGTGACCCCGCCTGCGAAGACGGCGACGACCGCCAGCCAAGGACTGTGCTGGAGGATCTGCTGGATGTCCCCGAAAAGGCTTTCCATGTCCCCTTCGCTCAGTGGATCCCGTGCTTCTTCAGGAGTTCGAGGATCTCCTCCTTGGGAAAGAGCCCGACGTGGCGGAAAATCTCTTTCCCTTTTTGATCGACAAAGACCTGGGTCGGGATAAGCTGGATTCTATATTTCCGGGCCGGCTCGGGGTCTTTCCAAACATCATAGAAGACGACCTGGACGCGGTCGGCGAAGGTTTCGGCGATTTCCTTCATGATCGGCTGCATCTGCCTGCAAGGGATGCAGCGGTCGGCGCCGAGTTCGATGAAGGTCACAAGGTACTTGGAAAAATCGATGTCCAGACGGTTTGTGACCAAGACTTCGCCTTTGACCGCCCAAATAGGAGGATTGGACTGGTCGGCCGGGAAATTCGCGGCAAAGCCAGAGGAACTGACGATCGTAAGCAGGGCCAAGGCTAAAACAATCTTCATTCTTATGGTTTTAGACAACGTTTAATTTCCCTTCAGCTTTCAGCTGTTTTTTTATCTTAGTCCATAAACCGTTCTTCTTATATATTCCGCGGACTATCTTAAGATCAGGAAACGTGATGGCCTCACCGAGACAGAGATTGGCGCAGGTCGAACAACCCACGACACATTCATTAGGTCGGACGACTTCTGCCCCGTCCTTGGTCCAGGCATAAACGCTACGTCCACAGTTCATGCAAATTCCGCACTTCACGCATTTGCTCCTGTCGATTCGGGGAGCCCAATCGATCTTTTCCCTTGGATAGCCTGTCAGCCAAGCCATGGAATTTCCTCCTTCATAAATTTCATTGAATTCTCGATGTGTTCATTCGGAAGGTGTTCAACAACGCTGCGATGAAAAGGATGGCGGGGACGGTCAGGGCCAAACGCAAAAGCGCGAACTCCGCCCCCAGGAACTTGATCTCGAAGAGGACCATCGGGATCTTGATCGCGGCCCAGACGCAGAGGAAGGCGGCGACGTTGTAAAGGCTCGCGCCTTTGTCGAGGAGAGACTTGCCTATAGGAAAGGCGGCGTACAAGGGACCCATGGCCACCGTGCCCAACACGAAAGCGATGGACGTCCCCTTGATCCCCGAAGCCTCGCCCATGAGCCGTTCGACGGTCCGTTTCGGAACCCAGGCGTCGAACAATCCGCAGAGGATGAGGACCGGCGGCAGAATGCAGAGCATCTCCAGCAGATAGTCCTTTGAGACGAACAGGACGGCGAGCGCCTTGTCGGGCCGGATCGCCCAGAAGAGCACCGTCGCGGCAGCCAAGCTCGCCAGNNCGTCGCGGCAGCCAAGCTTGCCAGGATCGCCGGCACGGCCCTGATCTTCATCTCAGGACCTCCCCCATGACGAACGCGATGACCAACGCCATGACGAAGCTGATCGAGTTCCTAAGAAGGGTGAACCGCCTTCCGAAGAACTTCATCTCGAGGGGCACCGTGAGCGCACCGACCATGACCAGAGTAGTAACGAACGCCGCGATGGCCCGGACATCCGCTCCTTGCCTGAGAAAGGATGCGGCCAGGGGGAAGGCTATAAAGGCCGGGATGAGGACGATGGAGCCGAATACGGCGGCTATGACGACTCCCATGATCCCTGCATTCCGGCCGATCGCACCGAGAACGAACTCGGAGGGAAGGAACGTCAGGATGAAGCCGATCGTCCAAATGATGGCGACGATGGACGGGGCCAGAGAGAGGAACGCCCGCCGAAAAAACTGGAGGGCCTTACGCGTATTTCCCCGGTTCTTGGCCCAGGACAGAACAAGCCCCAATCCCGCAACACCCCAGATCACCGCGATGAACATGCGGAGTCACCTTACTTGCGTAGCCAGAATGGCCATCTTTGTCCGGGCCTCAATGGAACGGGTCCGGTTTTCCTTCGGTACAAATACCCAGCTCGTCGGTCGAACAGAAACGCTTTGCCCATCGACGATGATCTCGCCTTCGCCGTCGATCACCAAGAAGACCACATCGTGGTCCATGGAACACGGCGGGATTCTCTGGCCCGGCTCCAAGCCCATGACCTGGGCCTTGAGTCTCCCGGTATCATAAAAAACGGTCTTGACGGGGCTGGCAATATTGAAGCGGATAATGTCATCGAGCTGATGAAGATTGAGGGTACCCAACTTAGGCCACGGCCTCTTGGATCCAGCGCTTAATTTCCTCCAGGGAAGGGATTCGGCCGGAGCACTTCACATTTCCATTGATTACCAAGCCGGGAGTTCCGATGATGCTGTACTCCATGATTTTTTTGATGTCCGAGATCTTCTGGACATCTGCGGCGACACTTAGCTGGGCCAGTACGTTGATCGTCCTTTTCTCGACTTCATGGCAGCGCGGGCAACCCGGACCTAAGATTCTGATCTCCATTTCAATCCTCCTTGTTTATGATTTCTGCCGGAACAAAGGCGCTCGGGACAATGTATCCAGAGGCCGCTAGCAGACTCAGAAGCATTTTCTTTTTGTCGGCAAAAGGGGCAGCGAATATCTCCTGGCAACCCATGATGTTCGCATCTTCGGCGGAGAGCCTCACGGCGAAGGCCAGGCAGGTCAGATCGCCACACCTTTTGCAGTTCGTCCCGGGAAGCAGTTTGAATATGTCCAGTGCCGTGAGCTTCTGCCGGCGCTCAAAACTGGGCTTTAAGGTATCTTTGTTTTCATGGCAGGAATTGATTTCCCTTTTGAGCCACTCAAGCACATCCCGCGCGTCCTGCTCATCGATGATCTTTCCGGCCGCGATCTTTCCCGGATGGAGAGAAATGAGCCGGCCCTCTTTCTTCAGAGTAATTGTTTTTCCGTCGTGATTGTAGATCGCGTTTTTCAGGACGGTATTGAGATAAGGAAAGACTTCTGAGATATCTTTCTCGAGATAGGCAATGAACCGGATCTTCTCGGGATCCGCCAGACAGGGCATGATCTCCGTGATATTTATTTCATCTAGAAACATCCGCTTCGCTCCTCATTTTTTCATCGGTCCGTCGGCACTTCTGGCGGCGCTGCGGGTTGGATGGCCCGGCCTCTGTTCATCCACCGCAGTCCAGCCGCCAGCAGGGACAAGAAAGCCAGCAGGTAGAGCGCCATCAGCCAGATGCTGGCTCCGTCTTCCAAGGCCCCATAAATCAACCCGGCCAGAGTGCTAAACAGGGCGACCCAGAACACATAGACCCACGCTTTGGACCGCCCGATGATGGCCGAGATCATGAGGATGCTCTGCAAACTGAGTTCAGGATCGGCCATCAGATAGGCCAGGAGCGGGCCGCGATGCATTCCCAGGCTCAGGAACATCTGAGCGATAGGGACCTCGACTAACGTCGGGAAGTACATGAACACGCCGAAGACGACGCCCGCTAGGTTCCCCAGGAGGGTATTCTGCCCGGCCAGTGCTCTTATCCATTCCGGACGGATGATCACTCGCATGACGCCGACGAAAAACACGCCAACCACCAGCAAAGGAAAGATTTGTTTGATAAAGCGCCAGGATTCCCACAGGAAATTGCTTACCTCGTCTTGCGTCAGGCGCTTGAACCCGATATACCCCAGTAGAATCATGGACAGGATCACGCCAAACATCTTTCCTGTGAACAGGATATCTAATCCCTCGGCTTGCGGCTTCATCCCGACCGAAGCAACCAAAAGGGTCAGTACGACGAGCCCGAGGGAGGCCCATGTCCAGCGGTTGAAGCCCTCGAAAATTTTCCCCAGTCCGCGCCAAGAGGCGAAAGCGACCAAAAAAAGCAGGCCGATCAGGATCGCGCCCTGAACGGTGACGCCCTCCTGGCCTTTGCTAGGGTCAAAGGGAATAATCCGGAACAAAAATCCCTGAAAACGCTCTAACCCGGATACGGGCAGAGTCACCCGGCCATAGGAATTGGTCAGGAGGCCGATCTTGAGCGTCCCGGATAACAGGAGCGCGATTAGGATGAAGAGGAAGGCCAGCGCCGCCCGGCGCACTGCGGCTTTTCCCGCAAACAGCGTATCCATATTTTCGTCGTGAGCAATGTCTGAACGGCGGAAGATAAGGGCCATGATCATGCCAATCCCGATGCCAAAGCTCAGCGAGAGGAAGAGACGGGCAAAGGCAAGGTCCGCGCCGATCACCCCGCCCGTATAGACGAGCGCCAGAATATTTGCCGCCGGCGCAAAGAACAGGAAGGTGATGGCCGGACCC
>DQHV01000125.1 GCA_003524335.1 Candidatus Aminicenantota bacterium
GGTCGCAGAGCTCCTTGGCCAGGAGCGGCCATTGATCATTCCGGAAGGCCCGTCCCGTCAGCGTCAGACGCTTGGCCTGCTGCTGGACGATCTTGACGATCCGGGGATGGCAGTGGCCATGGTTGACGGCCGAATGGCCACTCAAGAAGTCGAGGTACTTGTTGCCCTCGACATCCCAGGCCCAGATCCCCTTGCCCTTGGTCAGGACGGCATCCAAAGGGTGATAGTTGTGGGCCGTGTAGATATCTTCGAGCTGGATAAAATCCCGAGTGTCCATTTTCTCCTCCTGGCGGTACGAAATTCTCGTCTTTTCCTGAATGAGCGTTCGATCTGGCGGAGAGGGTGGGATTCGAACCCACGGTACGCCTTGCGACGCACACACGCTTTCCAAGCGTGCTCCTTAAACCACTCGGACACCTCTCCGTTCCTCGGATCCGCAGAATACCGGGGTCCGATGCCCATCAATTTATCAAAAAACGGGGGAGCGGTCAACGCGCCTAGAAAGGCGGACGGTAGATGTTGATGATGTCCTTCAAGAGGGCGGCGGCGGCGCCGCGGGGGCTGGAGCGGCCCCCGGTCAGGGTCACGGATCCCATGGAATCCGTGAGGAAGGTGATGCCTTTCTCGGTGCCGTTGACGTGCACGAGCGGATGGCTGGCCTCGACGAGCGAAGGCCGGACGTCGAGGCTCCAGCGCACGCCTTGCCGCCCCGGAGCGGCGGTGGCCAGGAGCTTGACGGCCCGTCCTTCCCTTCGGGCGGACTGCACGAAATCGACGGAGATCCCGGTGATGCCGCGGACATGGACGTCCTTCAGGACGTACGTGGAGTCGAGGCAGGTGTTGGTGATGAGAAGGATCTTGGCGGCCGAGTCCCAGCCTCCGACATCGGCGGCCGGGTCCGGCTCGGCGATGCCCTTGTCCTGGGCCTCCCGGAGGGCCTCGGTGTAGTCCAGGCCCTCCCCCATCCGGGTCAGGATGCAGTTCGACGTGCCGTTGAGGATCCCCTGGATCCCCTCGATCCGGGCCCCGGCGAGGGAGACGAGCCCGACGTCGAGGGTCGGCAGGGCGGCGGCCGTGGCCGCGCTGAACTTGAGGAAGACGCCGTTCTCCGCGGCCAGCGCCCGGAGCGCCGGCAGGCCGACGACCAGGGCGCCCTTGCTCGCCGCGACGGCGTTCCAGCCGCCGTGGAAGGCCGATGAGATGTAGGACATCCCCGGCTCTCCGGTCTCGAGGTTGGAGATCGTGCATTCGACCAGGCAGCCGCCGGGACCGAGCTCGGCGATGACGTCCGTCGCCCGGAAGCCCTCCCGCCAGCTCGGATTGCCCTTCGTCCAGGGTTCGCCGCCCCTCGAAACATGGCGCCCTTCGAGGGGACCCCCGGAATAGAAGCAGCCTTCCGCGCGGGCGACGGCCATGGTCTCCAGGGCAAGGCCGTAGCGTTTCTGGATGTCATCGGCCTTTTCCCTCAGCAGGGAGAAGAAGACGCGGCCGACGTTGCCGAACCCGGTGAGGACGAGAGCGGCCCTTTTCATCGGCGGGTCATTCTTGGCGGAGAGGGCGGGATTCGAACCCGCGATCCCAATTGCTCGAGATAACGGTTTTCGAGACCGTCGCCTTCAACCACTCGGCCACCTCTCCGCGATCGACGAAAATGGTCATTGCAGGGAACAAAGCACCGCAGCCTTCTCAATCTGAGCGCGCCTCGCTGCGCTGCTTATTCCCCTGTTTTATGCGCTGAGAAATAAAAAAGCCTTTCAGAACCCGGCTGCATTCTTCCGCCAGCAGACCGCCCTTGAGCTCCGGCCGGTGGTTCATCTTCCTGAACGGGAACCTCATAACCGACCGTACAGCGCCCGACTTCGGGTCCAGGGCTCCGAACACCACCCGCCTCAGCCGGGCCTGGACGGCGGCACCCAGGCACATGGCACAGGGCTCGAGAGTGACATAGAGATCGCAGTCGCTCAACCGGTAATTCCCTCTTCTCCGGCCGGCCTTCCGGATAGCCACGATCTCGGCGTGGGCAGTCGGGTCGTTCTGACGGATCGGCCCATTATGACCGCGGCCTAAGACCTTGCCGCCGGAGATGACGACCGCGCCGACGGGCACCTCTCCCCTGTCCCCGGCTCTTTTGGCCTGAGCCAGCGCCTGGCGCATATGCTTTTCATCTTCCGTCATTGGAACCGGCTCACACTGCCAGATTTTACCTGTCTCCCCACGATTTTACAACTTCTTAAACCCCTGCTCTATCCTCTACTCTCCATGGCGAGGATAAATCGCCTGAAGCTTATCCGATCTGTAAGTTGGCTTTGCATCTGAGCCCGATATGCACTACACTGATCACATCATAGGGAAGCCCATGGACCGCTTGGAGTGTCTTTTCTGCGCAAGGAAATACCCCCTGAATGTCTTTGAGGTTTTTTGCCCCTGCTGCCATGAACCGATGCTCATCTCCTCCACCCCTCGAAAGAGGTCGATTGCGCTTGATCGAAGCCTTTCACTTGAGAAATACCAAAGCTTCCTTCCTTTGGCCCACGTAGACAGGACCCTCTCTCTGGGCGAGGGAGATACTCCGCTCTTGCTGCTTGACAGAGTCCGGAGGAAGCATCATCTGCCTCCGGTCTATGCCAAGAACGAGACTGTGAACCCCACCCAGAGCTTCAAGGACCGCGGAACGGCCGTGGCCGTCCAGAAGGCAGTGGCCTTGGGAATCAAAAGCATCGGCACGGTCTCCACAGGAAACATGGCTGGATCGACGGCAGCCTACGGCGCCAGGGCCGGCCTCAAGACTGTCGTCCTGCTTAAGGAAGATATGCCTTCCGATAAGATCCGGGCCGCGGGGATCTATGGCCCCATCCTGCTAAAAGTCAGGGGAGATTATGGGGAGCTCTTTGCCGCGAGCCTGGATATCGGACGGAAGCAGGGCATCTATTTCATGAATTCCATCGACCCGCTGAGGATAGAGGGCTACAAGGTCATCGGGTATGAGATTTTCCAGCAGCTCGGCGGTCGCGTCCCCCGCTATCTGTTCGTCCCCGTGAGCTCGGGAGGACATCTCATCGGGTTGCTGAGGGCTTTCCTCAACTTAAGGGAGGAAGGCCTCACGGCTGACCTGCCCGCGCTTGTGGGAGTGCAGGCCAAGGGATGCTCGCCCGTAGCCCGGGCCTTCGCCGGAGGCAAGGCCCGATACTCGAGGTTTCGCCAGGCAGAGACGGTCGCCCACGCCATCTCCAACCCCGCGCCCCCCGGAGGCAACCTGGTCCTGAAGCTTGTCAGAGAGAATAGCGGGATGGTCATGGCGGTTACGGATACCGAGATCGTAGCCGCTCAGCGTGAGCTGGCGGAGCTGGAGGGGATATTTGCTGACCCGGCCTCGGCGACGGTCCTGGCCGCCCTGATCAAGTTCTCGCGCCGGCAAAGATTGGGCTTAAGGGACGAGGTCGTGCTGGTCATCACCGGGAGCGGCCTTAAGTCCATGGATACTGTTGAACGGCTGGACATCTCGGTGCGTCAGACATCGCTCTCCCGGCTGGAAAAGACACTGCGCCTGATCGGGGTATGAACTGAATTCTCGAATTCGGTATCGTGTCCCGGAATTTTATAAAAGGAGGTTCGAATGAGAGAAGATCTCAACCCGCTTGATTTCAAACTGCCTAAAATCAAGCCCGGAGTAATCCGAGGAATCATTGTGGCGGCAGTCGTCGTCATCCTGCTCGTCGGTTCAGTCTACCAGGTCAGCCCTGAAGAATTGGGGGTGATTCTACGCTTCGGCAAGTTTACAAGGACCGCCGACCCCGGGCTCCACTTCAAAATGCCTTTAGGCATCGAGAAATTGACCAGAGTTCCCATGCAGCGGCAGCTTAAGCTGGAATTTGGGTTCAGGACGACCCGGCCGGGCGTCCGATCCGAGTACCGCATCACTCCCGAAACGGCCAAGGAAGCGGTGATGCTCACGGGCGATCTGAACGTCGTTGTGGTGGAATGGATCGTCCAGTATAAAATCAAAGACGCTTATAATTTCTTGTTTAAGCTAAGGAATGTAGAGGATACTTTTCGCTTTATGAATGAAGCGGTGGTGACAAAGATTGTCGGCGATAATTCTGTGGATGAGGTCCTTACTATCGGAAGGGCCAGAATTGCCAGCCAAGCCAAAGAAGAGTTACAGCTGCTCTGCGACCTCTATGAGATCGGGATCGATGTCAACCAGCTCATCTTCCAGGATGTCAACCCTCCTGACCTGGTTAAGCCGTCCTTTAACGAGGTCAACGAATCTCTGCAGGAGAAGGAAAGAAAGATCAACGAAGCCTGGTCCGACTATAACCAGGAAATTCCCAGAGCGTCGGGGGAGGCCGAGCAGGTGATCCGTGGGGCCGAAGGGTATGCCACGGAACGGGTCAACAGATCTCAAGGCGATGCTGCGCTCTTTACATCTGTTTATAAGGAATATGCCCGGGCGCCCTTGGTCACGCGCAAGCGCCTCTATCTTGAAACGATCAACGAAGTCCTTCTCAAGATAAAGAAAAAGATCATCCTGGATGAGAAGCAGAGGAACTTCCTACCGCTCCTGAATCTTGGAGAGGAGGTGAAGAAATGAGCGCCTCGACAAAAACGCTTCTTCTTGTTGGTGCCGCCCTCTTGGCACTTCTCGTTCTCGCCGATGCCGTTTACGTCGTTTCCGAGACGAATCAGGTGATCATCACCCAGTTCGGGGAGCCGATCGGAGGGCCGATCAACACTGCGGGCTTGCATCTCAAGGCTCCCTTCATCCAGAAGACGAACTATTTTGAGAAGCGCTGGCTGGAATGGGATGGAGATCCCAATCAGATACCGACAAGAGATAAAAAATACATCTGGATGGATACTTATGCCCGCTGGAGAATCAGCGATCCTCTTGTCTTTTTTCAGAGAGTCAGAGATGAGCGAGGTGCTCAGTCCAGGCTTGACGATATTGTCGACGGGGAAACGAGGAATGCCATCGCCAAATTTGACCTGATTGAGATCGTCCGCTCATCGAACCGGGAATTGGAGCTAACGGAAGAAACGATTCTGCTCGAAACTTTAGAAGCCATTGCCAAGATTGTANNGAAGCTATTGCCAAGATTGAAGTAGGCCGGGAAAAGATAGCCCAGATCATCCTGGAGAATGCCTCCAAGATCACCCCGCAATTCGGGGTGGAGCTCAGGGATGTCCGGGTCAAGAGGATCAATTATGTGGATGAAGTCCAGCAGAAAGTCTTTGACCGGATGATCGCGGAAAGGAAAAGAATCGCCTCGAAATACAGGTCCGAAGGAGACGGGAAGAGCGCTGAGATCCGCGGCCAGAAAGAAAAGGAATTGAAAAGGATACAATCAGAAGCTTACAGAACGGCCCAGGAAATAAAGGGAAAGGCTGACGCCGAAGCCACCCGCATTTATGCTCAGGCCTATAGCCTGGACCCGGAATTTTATCAGTTCCTGAAAACGCTGGAAACTTACCGCACGAGCCTCGACAGCGAAACCTGGCTTGTTCTTTCCACCGACAGCGAATTCCTGAAATTTCTGAAGAGTTCGGAAAAGAAGTAGCCTCGTAAAAGAATGGGACGGTTCTCAGGAAAAATTCGGGGACATAAGCCGAATTTCCGAATCCGGTATCGTGTCCCTGAAAATTTAGTTAGACTGTGAAGATTTTAGAATTATCCTGAGTCTTTCCAGAGAGATGTTGCTACCTGAGAGGATGAGAGCGACCGTCTTACCTTGGAGCCGGTCCTTGATTTTGAGCGCCGCCGCCAGCGGAGAGGCACCGGCCTCTTCGCTGATGTTGCGGACCAACTGGAGATAGGTCAGGATAGCCGCCGACATCTCCTCTTCCGAGACCAGGATGAAGTCGGCCAGGTGCTTCTGGAGAATCTCCTGGGTGAGTTCGTAGCCCATCTGGGTTTGAAGTCCCTCGGCTGCGGTTTCCATTTTGTCGGTGACGATGGATTTTGTCTTCCAGGAGAGATAGGCGGCCGGGGCTTTCTCCGCCTGGACGCCGATCACCTGGACGGAGGGTTTGAGCTCGGCCTTGGCCAGGCAGCAGCCGGCGGCCCCGCTCCCGCCTCCTACCGGAACGATGATCACGTCCAGGTCAGGGCAATCCTCAAGGATTTCGGCGGTGTAAGAGGCGACGCCCGCGATCAGATAGGGTTCGTTGGCCGGATGGATGAAGCGGGCGCCTCTTTCTGCGGCCAGCGCGCTGGCGTGGTCTTTGGACTGCTCGAAGATGCGGCCATGAAAGATGATCTCCGGGCCGAGGCTTCGTACGGCGGCGACCTTGACCGGGTTGGCGTTCTCGGGCATCACGATGGTGACGGACACGTCGAACAATCGTCCCGCGGTGGCGATGGACAGAGCGTGGTTTCCCGTCGAAGCGGTCACTACTCCCCTTTTTCTCTCTTCCGGCTTGAGGTTGTGCATGAGGTTGATGCCCCCCCTTACTTTGAAGGAGACCGTCGGCAGGTGGTTCTCGTGCTTTATATAGACTTTGGTGCCGAGAAGGTCGTTGAGCTGAGGGTAGCTGTAAAGAGGAGTCCGGGGGAGATAGGTCTGGATGATTTCCCTGGCTTTGAGGATATCCTGGTAGGAAGGCCATTTGTGTTTCATCTTGAGAGTCCTCCAAGTAATCTGACCAGCGGCTCCCGGTACGGGAATAGAGCCGGAGTCCCCCCGGTGTGGAAAAAAAGGATTCCGTCATCCTTACGGAAATACCCTTTCTTGACTAAATCGACCAGCGCCGCCATGGCTTTGCCGGTGTAGACCGGGTCAAGGACGATGCCCTCGGTGCTGAAAAGGAGGCGAATCGCCTCGGCCGTCTCCCTGTTCACAATCCCGTAGCCTTCTTTGACGTATTCGTCCAGCACGATTATGTCGGAAGGCTCTATCCCAAGGTCCATGGTGAGGGCCTTTTCGGTGTCCAGGCAGATTTTCTGGACGATAGGGACCAACACTCCTCTCCCTTCGGAAACCGAGATCCCGAGGACCCGGATCCCGGTTTGGCCGGCTTTGGCCCCGACAATTAGTCCCGCCTGAGTGGCGCCGGAACCGGTCGCATGGATGACGTGGGTGATGCGGGCACCCGCCGACCGGGCCTGGTCGACCATCTCGACAAAGGCCTCGGCATAGGCGATGGCGCCCAGTGGTTTATCCATCGACCATCCCGGCATCGACCCGCCCACTGAAACGACATAGGGCTTGTGACCGGACCTCTTGACCTCGTCGACCACCTCCTCAAGCACTTCCCGCACGTACTCTTCACTGT
>DQHV01000300.1 GCA_003524335.1 Candidatus Aminicenantota bacterium
GACAACACCGTCAAGACGTCCGAGGACGTAGAAAAATACGCGCACCTTCCGGCCCTGGGGATCGTGCCCACCTTTACCGTTGACGGCTACAGGAAGGGGTATGGATATGGGTATGGGCAGAGAGGACATGCCAAGGGCATTATATTGAAGACCACCGACGGCATACACCAAACCGAAGACAAAGGTGGTGCCGGGGCGGAAGCGCGGGAGAGTGGAGCGAAAAACCAGGGGACGCAGGTGAAGTCGATCGAGCTCATCTCTCACCGTTGGCCGAAGTCGGATTATGCAGAGAGCTACCGATCCATCAGGACGTCGCTCCTCCTATCTACGGCGGACCCGAATTTGAAGGTCATTGTCGTCACCAGCGCGCTGGCCTCCGAAGGGAAAACAGCCACGGTCTCCAACCTGGCCGTGGTTTTGGCCCAGGCCGGCAAGCACGTTCTTATTCTCGATGCGGATCTGAGGAAGCCCAGACAGCATAGGATTTTCGGGATCAGGAATCTCAACGGCCTGACCAACTATCTTACGGCGAACCTGGAACTCAAGGCGCTGTTCAAACAAACGGAAATTCCTCTTCTCTATTTGATTAATGCCGGCCCGGTGCCGCCGAACCCGGCGGAGCTTCTCGGATCGGACAAGATGGCTGGGCTTATCGAATACCTGAAACCGCACTTTCACTACATCCTCATCGATACGCCGCCCATGCTGGCCGTATCCGATGCGCTGGTTCTAGGGCCGAAGCTCGACGGCGTCGTCCTGATCGTCCAGGGGGAAAAGACCTCGCGAGAGGCGATGAAGAGGGCCAAGGAAAAATTGGACCTTCTTAAGATCAAGTCTTTGGGCGTCGTCATCAACAACCTCAACCTCCAGAGGCACGATTATTACTATAAGCGATATTACTACCACTACTATGGGGAGGAGTAAGCCGGCGGCATGATCGATTTGCACACCCATCTTCTCCCCGGCTGGGATGATGGGGCCGGGNNCGCCGGATGGCCGAGATCGCGCTTGAAGACGGCGTCCGGAAAATCGTGCTCACCCCGCACGTCTTCAGGCTGAGCAAGCGCCTTGATGAGTTTTCGGTTCTCGAGGAAAGGCTGAACGAATTCCTGGAGAAAATGGGCGGGGCGGGTATCGATTTCTTTAGAGGTGCGGAAATTTACGTCCACCCGGAGATCGTGGATAGCATCAGACAGGCCGATTTATCCATCAACGGTTCCCGCTATTTCTTCCTCGAGTTTCCTCCGGATTATGTCTTGCCCGGAGTCAAAGACTTGCTTTTCAGCATCATGCTCGAAGGCTTCACCCCGATCATCAGCCACCCCGAGCGGAACGTCGTTTTTGCTCAAAGGCCGGACCTGCTGTGCGATCTGATCAGAGCCGGCTGCCTGGCCCAGATCACGGCGAAAAGCATCACGGGAGAGTTCGGGAGCGAAACGAGAAAAACTGCCCAGGCTTTCTTGACAAGCAACCTCGTCCATCTGATTGCATCTGATGCCCATAACTCGGCCCACAGGCCTCCCAGGCTTGGGGCTGGCGTCGAGGAGGCGGGCAAGATCGTAGGGCAGGAAAGGGCCTGGGCGATGGTCAGGGAAGTCCCCCAGGCGATCTTAGACAATCAGGAGGTCCCGGATTTCGGAGAGCCCATCGATCCGGCAAGAAGGAAGAAATGGATGGTCAAGCTTCCCTGGAGGAAGGCGAAAATTCCTTGACCCCAAGGTCAGATAGGATAAATAATCCCCAAGTAAAAAAGGAGGGAAGATGCTCGAAACGAAGGTTTTTAGGTCAAAAGGTTTATCCCTGGGGCTGGTCGGGGCTTTCCTGCTTCTCTTTCTGCCCCTCGAGGGGATGATCCAGGCTCCGCCCGCAACCGGCTCTCTCGTCGGCTTCATCTATGGTGAAAACATGGAGGCGCCCCGGGCCAACGCCGTGGTCAAGGTCCGGAATGTGGTTTCCGGGAAGGAATTTATGAGCGCGCCGAGCGACGCCAACGGCCTCTACAAGATCGAAAAGATCGAGGAGGGCCGCTACATCCTCGGCGTGATCTCGGAGAACAAAGACTTCAACTTTGGCTACGAGATGATGCTCAAGGCGAACGAGATGGCCAAGCTGTCTCTGTCACTGAAGCCGGGAAGCGCAGGTTCTGGCGGACCCGCCCAGCAGAAGCCAGCGGGAAAAGGTGGTTTCTTTTCCAAGTGGTATGGCATTGCGGCCATCGTGGCGGCTGCAGGGATAATCGTTTACGGGACCTATAAGCTCTTCATCGAAGAAGAAGAGAAGTCGCCGTCGAAAAAGTGAGCCGCTAGAAATAAGCTGGAATCCCATCACGGAATCCCGCAGGGAGAAGTCTGTTAATACTTCTGTTGTGTTCTGGGGATTGTGCGCGATCCTCGTCTTCTTGCCGCTTCCCTTCGGCGCGGTCGATGAGCGGACGATTTTCTTGTTTGAAGCCGCAACGGCGATCCTATTTGGGATGTATGTTTGGGGCCGGAGGCCGGAAAAAAGCTCCGAGGAATCCGGCGGCGACAGCGTTGGCGCAGCCAGAGTTTCCGATGAAAGCCGTCGCCCCAAGAAACGCAGAGTTCCCTGGGTGCTGAAGGCGCTCCTCGCCGTTTTCGGCGCGATCCTTGCCCTTCAGCTGGTGCCTCTTCCCGATGCTGTTCTGGAAATCCTATCGCCGCGAACTTTCGCGATCTACGACCGCTTGATCGCTGCCGGAATAGCGGGGGGGGCGGCGGGCGGGAATACTCTCTCTTTCTCGCCCGCTCTTTCCTCCTACGAGGTCTTCAAGTATCTGTGCTATTTTCTCTTTGGCTATCTGGTTCTGAAATGCGTGCGGACGCGGAAAAAGACCGAGATATTTGTCCTGGCCGTGCTGGCTGGCGGCCTGTTCCAGTCTTTCTACGGTTTGGCGGAATACTTCGGCGGAACGGGACGGATCTTCGGCTATAAAAACGCGGCTTATGCGGAGTCCGCCTTTGGCACTTTCATCAACCGGAATCACTTTGCCGGTTTCCTGGAGATGATTTTTCCCCTCAGCGTCGGGTATCTGCTGGCCAAAGCTGATTTTTTCACCATGAAAAAGGGCTTGCCGCTGAGGCGAAGAATCGTCTGGTTCGGCCAGGAACGGCTGCAGAGGGCGCTGGTGTTCGGTCTGGTTCCCGTGATCATCGGGCTGGGAATCGTTTATTCGAAGTCGAGGTCCGGAATCATCATCTTTTTCGTCACGGTTTTCCTGATCTCCATAGCGCTGTCGCTGGGGGGCGGAAAGAGGGAAGAAAAGGGGACCAGGGAAAGGAAAATCATCAGGGCTTCGAGGACGATTGCGTTGGTGGTGATCTTTTCCTCTGCTTTTGTGGGACTTCGGCCGGTCATCGAAAGATTTTCGATAGAAATGCTAAAACGGGAAGGCCGACCGGCGATATATAAAAACACCCTGGACCTGATCAGTGATTATCCTCTTTTTGGGACCGGGACCGGCACCTATGTTAACAGCTACACGCACTACGATAGGCTCTCCACTCCGGGGATCACCGACCACGCCCATAGCGATTATCTCGAAATCCTGGCGGAAACCGGGATCATCGGAGGAACGGCGGCCATCGCTGCCGCACTGGCGGCCCTGGGATACTTATTCAGCCGCTGGCTGAGAAGGAGCGACTACTTTCTCAAAGGGATCTTGTTAGGATGCATGGGGGGGATCGCGGCTATTCTGATCCACAGCCTGTCCGATTTCAACCTCCGGATCCCGGCCAATGCAGTATATTTTGTGACTTTTTATGCCCTGTCTTTTAGGATCGCAGCCGGTGAAGCCAGGTCCGCGGGACGCGGGCCTGGAGCGGGATCGATCAAAAAGCAATGAAGAGGCTTGCGGGGGCAGCGGCGGCCGTCCTTATCCTGTCCCTCTCCGTCAGATTCTATGCCGGTTTTCATAATTACTATGCTTATCAAGAGCTGCGGAGAGAAGCAGTGAGCATCGAAGGGAGCTTCTCTCGGCTTGAAGCTAGGCTGAGGAGGGCCGTCAGGTTTTATGGAAACCCTGTTTTTTTTAAAGAGCTCGCGCGTCTCTATCTGGAGCGGGCCCTGGCCGAGAATGAATTCGGGACGCCGAAGAGCAGAGACGAGTTCCTAGACCGGGCGCAGCATAGTCTTAGTGAGCAAATCGTGCGAAGTCCCGCGGATGCGTTTGCTTATTATGAATTGGGTAAGACCTGGATGCTCTACAACTTCCCGTTAATGACCTATTTCGACCGGGGGAAGGCCTGTTTTGACGAGGCCCTGCGCCTATATCCCACTCATGAATTCCTGAACCTGAGCATCATCTTGACCTACCTGACTCAATGGCAGATGCTCACGGAACGGGACCGTTCGGTTGTCAGGTTACGGGTCCGAATGATGGAAAAGGCCAACAAGGATTTTATGCCCAAACTGAGAGACCGCTGGCTGCGCAGCTACGAAAACACTGAAAAATTGGACGATATCCTGACCCATTAAGAAGAGGGCGCAGAACCCGGGAAGTAAGACATGACTTTTTTCCAGCCCTCCCCCCCCGTTTTTTCCAGAAATGCGATTCCCGGGGCAAAAAAGATTCCTTTCTTGAGTTATGGTGTAGAAAGCGGACGCGGAGTCTTGCCGGCCGTCGAATCCCGGTCAGCCTTTGGCGATCTTTTGTTCGCAGAGACGGAGCAGCCGCCCCGAATCCTTGTATTCCGGAGAACCGCCGATCGCCCGCCTAAAGGCGTCAGCGGCCTCGCGATATTTTTTTTGTCCCATCAATGCCTTCGCCAGCATATAGGAGATCTCCGGATCTACCGGCGCGGCCGACTCTGCCTGCCTCAGGACCGGCACCGCTTTGGCGAAGCTCTCAGCGGCGACGTAGGCGGACCCGAGGGCGGCGAGAAGCCGGATATCCCGCGGCTGATGCTTGCGGATTTTTTCCAGGAGCTCGGCCGCCTCATCATGCATCTTGGCCGCCTGATAGAAGCTGCTGAGCTCGAGCGCGACGGTGAGGTTGGTAGAATCTGCTTCCAACGCTTTCTTGTAGAGGGCGACTTTCTCCTTAAAAGTCTTCGCCCGGCGCGCGCGATCAGCCAAGGCCTCAGCCCGGGCTTTTATGTCTTGGTCGAACTTATCCAGGGCGGCGAGATAGCCCTCGGTATTTTTGTAATCTTGGGCCAGCGACTTAAGCTCCAGGAACTTCTGCACGGATCCTTCGAACTCTCTGAGCTCGTAGAGCAACTTGCCGGTCTGGAAGAGGATTTCGACGTCCTCGGGGAGAAGCGCGGCTGCCTTCCGGAAGTAAGCCACAGCCTCCTTGGGCTTTTTCTCCGCGAGCAGGATCTTGCCGAGCTCGAAGTGGGCATTTCCCGAGTTGGGTCTGACTTTGATGAGGTCCTTGAGCGTGGACTTGGCCAGACCCATCTTTTTTTGCCCGGAGTATAGGGCGCTCAGCGTGAGATAGGGATCCGAATTCTCCCGGTCTTTCTTGATGGCCTCTTTGAGTTGCCGAATCTCAGATTCCAGGGAAGCATGGGCGGCGGAAGCCGATGCCCCGGGAAGCGGACTTTTTTGGGCAGTGGAAGGGGGGCTTGGTGGAAGATGGCTCGGCCGACTCCGAGAATCGGTCCCGACGAAGTAAGAAACGACTTCGGTGTACTTGTCGAAGAGCCCCTCGGGTAAAGAAGTAGAGTTGAGGCGGTCAACAAGGCTGAGATGCTTGATTTCGTCGACGATA
>DQHV01000038.1 GCA_003524335.1 Candidatus Aminicenantota bacterium
TCGACGATGCTGATGACGCTTCCTCCCTTAGCGGTTCCGTCGAGCTTGGTCAGGAAGAGGCCGGTGATGCCGGCGAACTTGAGGAATTCCCGGGCCTGAACAACGGCGTTCTGACCGATGCTTGAATCCAGCACCAGGAGAATCTCTTGAGGCGCGCCGGCTATCTCCCGGCCGATGATCCGCTTGACCTTTTCCAGCTCACTCATGAGGTTGGCGTTGGTATGGATTCGTCCTGCGGTATCGACGAGAAGGAGGTCGTGGCCGCGCGCCTTGAAGGACTGGAGGGCGTCATAGACGACGGCCGCCGGGTCGGCCCCGTACTGTCCGCGGATGACCGGGATATCCAGCCTTTTTCCCCAGATAGACAGCTGTTCCTGGGCGGCCGCCCGGAACGTGTCGGCGGCGACCAAAAGGACCTTTTTTCCTTGGGTCTGAAAATGCAGGGCAAGCTTGGCAATGGAGGTCGTTTTTCCGCCGCCGTTCACTCCGACCATCATGATCACCGCCGGTGATTGATCGACGGCGAGGCCGGAGGAGTAGCGGCCCAGAATCTCGACAAGCCCATCGCGTAGCGCCTGCTGGATCGCCGGAAAGGCATCATCCTTCCGGGTCTTGTCCCTGATCGCCTGGATGATTCGATCGGTGGCGGCGATCCCCGTGTCGGCCAGGATCAAGGCTTCGGCCAGCTCCTCCAGGATCTGGTCCCTTGGCTGGTTGTTCTGGAAGAGATCTCCCCACTTCTCCCGGAATGCCAGCCGGGTTCTGGAGAGCTTTTCCTTAAGATTACCGAGCACGGCAGACCCATTATATTTTCGGGTTAGGGTTCCGTCAAGGAGAGGCTCGGCTTGTGGTGGGTTGAGCATTGGCGGGGATTATGATACATATAACAGGTGCCGATGAACCCTGGTCCCTGGGTGATAGCTCCTCCTCGTCCCGAGGCCGATATTTTGGCCGCCGAGCTGGGCATTCCCCTGCCGATCGCCCGCGTCTTGACGAACCGGAACATCCTCTCTGCAAAGGCGGCGGAAACGTTCCTCAACGGAACCCTAAAAGATCTTAATGATCCCTATCTGATGAAGGGAATGGACCGGGCCGTCTCCCGGATTGAAGAAGCCATTAGGAACAAGGAGAAGATCCTGATTTTCGGGGATTACGACGTCGACGGCGTCCTGTCGGTGGTCATCCTGCTCAGGGCGCTCGCCGGACTCGGAGCGGAGGTAGACTACTTCATCCCGGAGCGGCTCAGGGAGGGCTATGGCATCAAGGAGGCTCACATCCGGATTGCCAAGGAAAGGGGGGCTCGACTGGTCGTGAGCGTCGACTGCGGGATCAAGGCCGTCGACTTCACGGCCAAAGCCAGGGAGGCCGGAGTGGATGTCATCATCACCGACCACCACCGTCCCGGTGATACCCTGCCCGAAGCGGTCGCCCTGCTCAACCCCGTGCTCAAAGAATCTGGCTATCCTTATCCCAGCCTGGCCGGTGTCGGCGTCGTCTTTAAACTGCTCCAGGCCCTGCTCGAAAAGCGGGGGAAGTCAGCTCAGCTGCCGCATTATGCCAAGCTCGTGGCCATCGGCACGATCGCCGATGTGGCCGATCTTCGGGGAGAGAACAGACTCCTTGTCAAACTCGGTCTCAAGGGGCTGGAGAAAGTCTCCAACCGCGGACTGCGCAGCCTCCTCGACCAGTGCGGACTGCTGGACAGGAAAATCAGCGAGGGCGATGTCGGGTTCCGGATCGCTCCCCGGATCAACGCCGCCGGCCGCATGGGAGCCGCAGGCGATGCTGTCCGGCTCTTCTTTTCGGACGACGCCGGCGAATCCCTGCGCCTGGCCCGCCGGCTGAGCGAGATGAACTCGCAGCGACAGAATGAAGAAGACAAAATCTATTCCGAGGCCTTGAGCCGGATCAGGGAGGGCTCCCTTGACCGGCGCTACAGGATGCTGGTCCTGGGCTGTGAGACCTGGCACCGCGGGATCATAGGCATCGTCGCCTCCAAGCTCAAGGACTTCTTCTATCGGCCCGTGCTTCTGTTCAGCTATGAGGATGGGAAGGCCCATGGGTCGGGGAGGAGCATCAGCGAACTCTCCCTGATCGAATGCTTGGACGCCTGCCGCGACATCTTCCATGATTATGGCGGGCATACCCTGGCCGTGGGCTGCGTCCTGCCGCGGGAGCGGATGGGCCAGCTCAAGGAGCGAATCAACCAAGTGGTCGGCGCGATGCTGAAGGACGATGACCTCCTGAAAAAAGTGAGGATCGATGCCCGGCTTAACCTGGCCGAGATAGAGCCCTCCTTCATCGACAGCTACCTGCGCCTGGCTCCGTTTGGCGTCGGCAACCCGAAGCCGACGTTTCTCAGCGAAGGCGTCGAAGTGGTCGGCCCCCCGCAGGTCCTCCAGGACAAGCATCTCAAGTTCCTGGCCCGTCAGGATGGCCGGATGATCGAGGTCCTGGGCTGGGACAGGAAAGAATGGTTGGGGGAGGTCCGAAAAGCGGGCCGTCTCGACCTCGTTTATTCTCTACGCGCCTCCACTTTTCTCGGCGAAGAACAATACAGCCTTTCTCTCGAGGCTATCAAAGCCGCGGAAAAATGACCAAGCTAACCTTGGCCAGGGTGCTCCGGTTCATCGTCGCCCTTGGGCTTCTCGTCGTGGTCGCGGTCATCCTCTGGTATTTTCTCTCTCACCGCCGGCCGCGCTCCGTCGTCCCGCCCAAGAAGGAGGGTATCCCGGCCAAGAAGGTCGAGCGGCAGGAAGGCATCGAGCACTTTGACTTCAAGGGGGACCGTGTCATCCGGGCCAGGGCGGAGAGGCACTATGCCGGCGATGACGGCCGCTATTACCTGGAAGGGAATGTCGAGGTCCGCGACCTGGGCAAAGGAGAGGGAGAAGAGATCGTGCTCTTCGGGCAGAAAGTCTCTTATGATAAAGACTGGGCAGGGGTCTTCCTAGAAGGGAAAGCGAAGCTCCAGTACAAGGGGCTGACTGTCGAGTCCTCGGCCTTCTCCTACCTGAAAACCGAGGAGACCTTGACCACCGACAGAGGCGCCGCTTTTTCCACCAGCAAGATCTCTGGGAAAGCCAAAAAAATGGCCTATTCTTTCAGAGAAGGGTCTCTCCGTCTTGAGGGAGAGGTCGAGCTGGAGCTCTGCGAGGAAGCGGAGACCGGCGCGCCGTTTGTGGTTCGGGGTGACATTGTCACCTTCCTGCGGAGCCGGAGACGGGGCCAAGTCGAGGGAAACGCCTCCTTTTCCTTCGACCAGAGCTGGGGCCGGGCCGATTCTCTCCGCTTTGAGCTGACTCCTGATGAACAGCGTGCCCGGAGCTTTTCCTTGAAGGGGAACGTCCAGGCCACCCTCGTCGGACAGCANNGATGAGGTCGACATCCGGGCCTTCAAAGACAAGCATCAGATCCAGAAAGTGGAGGCCCGGGACCGATGTATTCTGAAGTCCTCCACGCCGGAGGGAAGGACGACCGAGGTTCGCTCGGCCCGGATGAGAATGATCTTTGATCGTCGGGAGGTGTTAAGAGAATTGTCGGCCTGGAGCGCCGCCCGGCTGGTAGAGCGGGGACCGACCTCCGAGCTCGAGCGTTCGATCTCGGGAGAGGAAATTTTAATAAGCACGAAGGGGAAGACCTGGAAGATCAAGGCCCCTGAAGGGGGAGAGGCGCGGGTCGATTCCCCCGACAGCGACGTAACGGCCAAATCCCTGGTTCTTTCCCCGCGGAAGGAGATTCTGGACGCGGCCGGCGGGGTCAAAGTCATCGTCAAGCTCCGGCCGGAGGAGGCCGAAACCGTGGGCTTCTTTTCGAGCAAACAGCCCGTTTTCGGCAGCGCCGAAAAAATGAGATACGAGAAGAGGCTCGATCGTCTACAGCTGGAAGAGGCCGTCCGCATGTGGCAGGGTAAAGAGGTTCTTTTCGCCGACCGGTTGACCGTCCTCAAGAAGACAGGTGAGATCATGGCCGAAGGAAACGTCCGGGCCAGCTTCTCTCGCCTCCCCAAGGAGGAGAAGGCGGCCGAAGAAAAGATCGAGATCGGCGGCGCGAAGCTGAGCTTCAGTCCCCCCCAGAACTTGCTCACCTTCGAGCAGGACTGCTGGCTCAAGTCCATAGACGTGGCCTTGAATTCCGACCGTATCGCCGTCCTTCTACGGGAGAAGACGGCGGAGATCCTGCAGATAGATGCCAAGGGGAAAGTAACCATCACCGAAAAGCTCAGGAAGGGCAAGGGAGAGAGGGCCCTTTACGACCTCGAGGAGGAGACCTTCGTCCTGACCGGCAACCCCACGATCATCGATAAAGAGAAGGGCGTCATCGAGGGGGAAAAATTGACTTTTCGCCTGGGCGAAGGTAGAATCCAGGTGGAGAACAAAGATCGAGAACGGTCCACGACCGTCATAAAATCATAACCCATGAAACCCCAGCTGAAGGCCGTCGGCCTGACCAAGAATTATCATCGCAAGCGGGTCGTCGATAGCGTCTCGGTCGAGGTCGGGAAGGGCGAGGTCGTCGGACTTCTGGGCCCGAACGGGGCGGGCAAGACCACCACTTTTTCCATGATCATCGGTCTCGTCACCCCGGACGAGGGGAAGATTTATCTCGGTGAGGAAGACATCAGCGAGATGCCTATGTACCTGCGGGCCCAGAAGGGACTCAGCCTTCTGCTCCAGGAGCCGTCCGCCTTCCGCAAGCTCACCGTCGAGGACAACCTTCTGTCCATCCTGGAGGTCATGCCAGAGTCTGTGACGCGTGGAGACGGCGACATCGGGAAGGTCCTCCGCGAGTTCGGCCTGGAAAGGCTGGCCAAGGCCAAAGCCTGCACGCTTTCCGGCGGAGAGCGGCGAAGGCTGGAGATCGCCCGGGCCATCATCACCCGTCCGGAGCACATCCTGCTGGACGAGCCGTTCACGGGCATCGATCCCCTGGCCATCCAGGACCTGCAGAAGATCATCCTCTCCCTGCGGGACAAAGGAATGGGCCTCCTGATCACCGATCACAGTGTCCGGGAAACACTGAAGATCACCGACCGGGCCTATATCATCGATAAAGGGCGGATCCTCAAGGAAGGGACGCCTCGAGAGCTCATCCTCTCCGGAGAAGTCAGGAAAAGTTATCTGGGCGAGGATTTCAGCCTCTGAGGAGAGGTCAGGAGAAATCGAACCGGCCATGCTCTTGAAACAACGGCTCGACCAGAGACAGGTCCAGAAGCTGATCCTGGCACCAGCCCTCCAGCAGGCCATCAAGCTGCTTCCCCTCACCAACCTGGAACTCATCGAAATCATTGACAGCGAAGTGTCCCAGAACCCCATGCTTGAGGAGGAGACCCAGGAAAAGCCCAGTCCGGAAAAAGAGGGGAAGACCGACGAACGAGAGGAGCGGGAAGCCGGAGAAAAGACGGAGTCCCGGGAGGAGGCGGAGCTGGCCGACGGCCAGGGAGTTCCGGAGGGGGCGGTCGACTTGGAATTCGAGTCCCATTTCCAAGAGTATTTCGACGACGGCTTCCGCCCCAATTTCTCGGAGAGAAGAGAGGTCCCGGCCCTGGAGAGCGTCCTGTCCAAGAGCCCCTCTCTCTGGGATCACTTGAACTGGCAGGCCAACCTGACCTTTTTCGAGCCCGCCGACCGGGAGACCGCCCAGGTGGTGATCGGCAACATCAACGAAGAGGGTTACCTCTCCTCCTCCGAGGAAGAACTGGCCAAGATGGCCGGGGTAGGCCCCGAGAAGATCCAGGAAATCCGGCAGAAGATCAGGATGTTCGATCCGGTGGGTGCGGGAAGCGTGGACCTCAGAGAAGCCCTTCTGGCCCAGATGGATTATCTCAAGATCGACGATGAGATCACCCGCCAGATTGTGCACCAATATCTGCCCCTCCTCGAAAGGTCGGACTTCGCGCATCTAGCCAGGATTTTGAACGTCGGCCTCCAGGACATCAAGAATCATATCGAAGTCATTAAGAGGCTGGACCCCACTCCTGGGAGGAAGTACAGTCAGGAGAAAACCTCCTACGCGATGCCCGATATCGTCGTGACCAAGGAAGACAACGAGCTCAACGTCAGCCTGAACGATGAGGGATTACCGCGGCTGAGAATCAACGCCTATTACAGGAAGCTCCTGGCCAGGGCGGCCAAGGAAAATATCGAAGCCTATCAGTACCTCAAGGACAAGCTGAAAAAGGCGCTCTGGTTCCTGCGCAGCTTAGACCAGCGCGACCAGACCGTCTTCAAGGTGGCCAAGTATATCGTGGACCGGCAGCGCGAATTCTTCGAAAAGGGCATCGACTACATCAAGCCGCTGACCCTGATGGAGATCGCCCGGGAGATCGGCGTCCATGAATCGACCGTCGGACGGGTCGTGGCCAACAAATTCATGACCACTCCCTGGGGTGTTTTCCCCCTTAAATACTTCTTCCACAAATCCCTGGTGGGCGATTTCGGCGAGGAGATTTCTTCGCTAAAGGTCAAGGAAAAGATCAAGAAGCTGGTCGAGGGTGAGGACAGGGGCAACCCCTTGAGCGATATCGAGATCGAGGACATCCTGGCCAAAAACAACCTCAAGATCGCCCGCCGGACGGTGGCCAAATACCGCAAACAGCTCAAGATACCGCCGTCCCATATCCGGAAAAGAAGGTTCGCCATGGAGGGAAGTTCATGATCGTGCATTTCACGGCTCGGCAGATGGACCTCACGCCCGAGGTCAAGGCCTACTGTGAGAAAAGGCTCAAGGCGCTCGAAAAGCTGTTGGGATCGGTCATCGAGGTCGACCTCATCCTCTCCGTGGAGAAATACCGCCACAAGGCCGAGATCCATGTCAAGGCGAAGGGGACGGGACTCGTCGTTGTGGAAGAAACCCATGATCTGATGAACTCCTTGAACATGGCTTTCGAAAACTTGGAGAAGAAATTCAAGAAAGAGCGGGAGAAATGGAGGGAGAAGAAGCGTCGGAAGGGCAGGGAGCGGAAGCAATTGGCTTTTCCTCCGGAGCGAGAGACCGAGAGGCCCCGGGTCGTGCGCAGCCAGGATTACTCCGTCAAACCCATGCTCTTGGAGGAAGCGCTCCTCCAGTTCGACGCGGAGAAGAGAGATGTGTTTCTTTTCCGGAAGTCGGGTTCGGAGAAGTGGGCCGTGATCTTCCGGCGCAAGGACGGTCACTACGGGCTGATCGACCCCGATTGAACCGGGCGCACCGAGGAGAGCATAAACCGTGAAGATCCACACCTTACTGAGCGAAGACATGATCATTCTCGAGATCCTCTCTCAGGATAGGGACTCCGCCCTCGAGGAGATGGTCCGGTACCTGAAGAATAAGGAGAAGGTCCGAAAGGACAGGGAGCTCTTTGAAAAGCTGATCCAGCGGGAAAAACTGGGCAGCACCGCGATCGGCGAAGGGATCGCCATTCCCCACTGCAAGCTGAAGGAGGCTGAGAGCCCGCTCCTGGTCCTGGCGGTTTCCAAAAAGGGGGTCCGGTTCGAGGCCCTGGACGGGAAGCCGACCCACATCTTTTTCCTTGTCGTATCATCTCCAGACGACCCCGGCCAGAGCCTCCAGATCCTGGCTTCCATCGCCCATCTCGTGCGCAAGGCGGGCTCCCTGTCGAAGAGGATCATGGCGGCCAAGAACCCGAGAAAAGTCCTTGAGATCATCCGCGAAGAAGAAGAAAAACTCGAAGGGTAAGGAGCGTGATAACGCTTCCTCACGCCTCGTCCTCTCGGGCGGTCTCTTGCAGATCTTCGGGCTGGGCGTCATCATCACCGGCCACAGCGGCATCGGGAAGAGCGAGAGCGCCCTGGAGCTCATCTCCCGCGGGCACCGCTTCATCTCCGACGATGCGGTGGAGGTAACCAGGAAAAAGGATGGAGGGCTGGTCGGGCGGTCTCCCTCGCTCAGCCGCTATTTCATGGAGATCCGGGGCCTGGGGATCATCAACATCAGGGCGATTTTCGGGTCGCGAGCGATCTGCCGTCAATCAAAAGTGGACCTGGTCATCTGGCTCAAGAAGTGGCAGAAAGGGGACGAATACGACCGCCTCGGCCTGGAGTTTCCCGCGGATTTCGAGATCCTGGGAGTTAAGATTCCCCAGCTCATCGTCCCCGTCGCCCCGGGGAGGACGATCGCCCTTCTGATCGAGGTGGCCTGCAAGGTCCACCTGCTGCGGAAAAGGGGGTATCATGCATCCCGTGAGATCGTTAAGAAACTGGACAGAGCGTTGTCCTAAGAGCGAGGGCAGGGATGAAAGATGACCGCTTCCTGATCATCACCGGGATTTCCGGGTCGGGGAAAACGGTGGTCAGCCATTTCCTCGAGGACCTGGGTTACTACTGCGTGGATAATCTGCCGGCCAAGCTCATCCCCAGCCTGGTGGAGCTCTGGCTTCGGGAAGAAGTCGAGATCCGGAAAATCGCCCTTGTCGTCGACATAAGAGAGCCCGGATTCCTGTCCGATTTCCCCGCGGCCGTGGAGGAGATCAAGAAAAGGGTCACTCCTAAGATCATCTTCCTCGACGCCTCGGACGAAACCCTGTTGAAAAGGTTCAGCGAAACGCGCCGCCCCCATCCCTTGACCAAAAAGAAGTCGGTGATCGAGGGAATCCGGCTGGAGAGGAGGCGCCTGGCGCCGATAAAGAAGATGGCCGATGATGTTTTCGACACCTCCTCCACCAACATTTCCCAGCTCAAGGAGTTGCTCGCCCGGCGGCTGGTCAAAGGCCGGACTCCGACCATGCAGATCGTCGTCGTGAGCTTCGGCTACAAGTACGGAGTTCCGCTCGACGCCGACCTGATCTTCGACACCCGGTTCCTTCCCAATCCCTTCTACGTCGACAGCCTGCGCGACAAAACCGGGAAGAGCCCCGCGGTCCGTGCCTATGTTCTCCATTCCGCCGATAGCCGCGAGTTCAGAGAAAGGCTTTTCCCGTTCATCGAGTACCTCATTCCCAAGTTCATCGCCGAGGGCAAGAGCTACCTGACCATCGCCATCGGCTGCACCGGCGGAAAACACCGGTCCGTCGTCATCGCCGAGGAGTTGAGGGGCTTTCTTCGGAAGGGAAGATATGATATAAAGGTCTATCACCGTGATGTCTTTAAGTAGGCGCGGATAATGATCGGCGGGATCATCGTCTCTCACGGCCGGCTGGCGGAGGAGCTGCTCAACGCCCTGTCCATCATCCTTGGGGAGGCGCCCAACATCGAGGCCATCTCGATCGGCTGGTACGACGATGTCGAGGATTCCAAGAAAAAAATCAGCCAGTGTCTGAAGCGGGTCGACCAGAAGAACGGGGTCATCATCTTCACCGACATGTTCGGGGGCACTCCGTCCAACCTGAGCTTCAGCTTCCTCCGGGATAACCAGGTCGAAATCATCACCGGGATCAACCTGCCGATGCTCATCAAGTTCGTCTCCCTGCAGCGGAGCAACAACCTGAGGGACGTGGCCAAGAAGGTAGTCGAGCAGGGGAAGAAGAATATCCACCTGGCCAGCGCCCTGTTGAGCTCGAAGCGGTAGAGGCACGCTCCTATGATCGAGAAAGAAGTCCTCATCCGGAATAAACTGGGCCTCCACGCCCGGGCGGCGGTCAAATTCGTCAACCTGGCCAACCGCTACAGCGCCTCCGTCAAGGTCATCAAGGACGACACGGAGATTGACGGCAAGAGCATCCTGGGGATCTTGACACTGGCCGCGATCCAGGGAAGCTCGATCGCGCTGCGGGTCTCGGGCAAGGATGAGGCTGAGGCCATGAGAGTGCTGATGGCGATGATCAAAGACAAGTTCGGCGAGAAAGAGTAGTCGGCATGACCTTCATCCGGTTGCGAGGAAACGGCGTCTCCCCCGGGATCGGGATGGGGGAGCTGTCTCTGACCGAGCCGGTGCTTTTAGCGGCCAGGAGGGAGTCCATCTCTCCGGCCTCAGTCGACGCGGAACTGCGGCGGCTGAAGAAGGCAGTCGAGCGAACCAAGAACGAACTCCTTCAGCTCAAACAGGAAATCACTGTCAATATGGGAGAGGAGCATAGCTTCATCTTCGACGCCCATCTGCTCATCCTGGAGGACCGCTCGCTCTTTGACAGCATCCAAAATGCCGTCCGGGGAGAAAAGGTCCGGGTGGAGTGGGCGCTCACCCAGGTCAATCAGAAATACCAGGAGCTCTTCGACGCTATCGCCGACGACTACTTCCGGCAGCGGAAATCGGACGTCTCCGACGTCCTGGGCAGGGTCTCCGCCAACCTAGAGCCCAAGATGAAGCGCCGGGCGGAACAGGACCGGGAGAAGAAGGAGGTCCTGGTCGCCCATGAAATGCTGCCGTCTGAGGCGGCCATCCGGTTCAGCCGGGGGAACGTCCTGGCTGTGGCCACAGATATGGGAGGGCCGACATCTCATACCGCCATCCTGGCGCGCTCGCTGAGCATACCGGCGGTGGTCGGCCTCCACAATATCACCCAGCAGGTCAAGAACGGCGACTTCGTCATCGTCGACGGAACGGACGGCGAAGTTATTGTCAACCCGCCTCTGGCTGTCAGAAAAGAGTTCCTGAGCAAGAAGGAAAGGTACGATCATTATTTCCGGGAACTCAAGAAGACGGCCAAGCTCAAATCGGTCACTCTGGATGATGTGAAGTTCTTTCCCCTGGCCAACATCGAGCTTCCGGATGAAGTCGAAATGGCCTTCTCGTTCGGGGCGGAGGGGATCGGGCTCTTCCGTTCGGAATTCATCTATCTCCAGAGCACCAGCCTGCCCAAAGAAGAGGACCACCTGGCCGCCTATTCGCGAATCGCCAAGGCGGCCTACCCCGCGCCCGTCTACATCCGGACGATCGATATCGGAGGCGAGAAGAGCCTTCCCCAGCTGAAGATTGAGAAGGAGCCGAACCCCGCGCTCGGGCTGCGGGCCATTCGCTTCTCCTTGAGGCATCGGGACCTTTTCAAGGTCCAGCTCCGAGCCATCCTCAGGGCCAGCGTGCTTAAAAACGTCCGCATCCTGATTCCCATGATCACCGAAGTCGAGGAAATCGGCGAGGTCAAGCTGCTCTTCGAGGAGGTCAAAAAGGAGCTGGAGAAAGAGCGGATCAAGTTCGACCGGCAGATCCCGCTCGGGGTGATGATCGAGGTCCCGGCGGCGGCCGCGATCACCGATATCATAGTGAAGGAGGTCGATTATCTGAGCATTGGGACGAACGACCTCATCCAGTACTATCTGGCCGTCGACCGCTCCAACGAGTTCGTCTCCTATCTTTACAAGCCCCTCCATCCTTCCGTCCTGAGGCTGATCCGGTTTATCATCCAGACAGCCTTGAGAGAGGGGAAGGACGTCGCCGTCTGCGGGGAGATGGCCGCCGACCCTCTCTGCGCCCTGGTCCTGCTGGGCTTCGGCTTGCGCAAGTTCAGCATGAACCCCATCTTCATCCCCCGGATCAAGAAAACCCTGCGCTCGGTCGAGTTGAAGACGGTGGAGAAGGTGGTCGAAGAAGCGATGAACCTGAAGACGGCTCAGGACGTCGAGGAATCCATCATCGAGCGGATCCTGGCAAAGCACCCCAAGGCCTTCCTCCTGGGACAGGTCATGTGAGGCGTCCGAAGTCGTCCTGAAGCCGGATGATGTCTTGCTCGCTCGATCGCCCGATCCAGAGCTCCATCACCCGGCCGGGCCGGCGGCCGACGCAGCGCAGGCGGTGGGGTGTCCGGCGGGGGATGAAAATCTCCTCTCCTTTCTTTGGCTGCCAGACCCGCTCGCCGAGAGTCATCTCCAGGCCGGTATCGAGGACGACCCAGAATTCGCTCCGGCGGCGGTGGTACTGCAGGGAAAGCGCCCGGCCGGGGCTGACAGTGATGATCTTGAGGCTTCCGGCGGCGTGGTGGGGATAAGACCTGAATTTTCCCCAGGGACGGACTTCCTCTACGATTTTCTTGTTGAACCGGACGCCCGTCTGTTCCGGCGCTCTGGTCTTCACGGCCGATAGCTCAGAAGGGAACCTCGTCGTCCCCTCCGCCTTCCTCTTGGAGGCCCGGCTCCTCGTCTATGGAGGTCTCGGAAGAGGGGCCTTCGGCCGGGAACGGCTCGACCTCGGCGATCTCTTCGCGTTTGCCGAGAAGGGTGATGGTCTGGGCTTCGATCTCCGTCGTCGACCGTTTGTTTCCATCCCGGTCCTGCCAGCTCCGGGTCCGTAGTTTGCCCTCGATGTAAACTTGCTTGCCCTGAGTCAGATACTTCTCGCAAAACTCGCCCAGCTTGCCCCAGGCGATGACGCGGTGCCACTCCGCCCGGATCTTGCTCTCGTTGGTGGTGGGGTTGAAAACACGCTCGTTGGTGGCGATCGAGAAACGGGCGATCGCCCGCTGATTTTGCGGCAAGTATCGGAGGTCGGGCTTTCCGCCCAGGCGTCCGATGAGGATGACTTTGTTCAGGCTGTTGACGTCTCTCATTTAACGGACAACTCCTTGATCTTTTCCTGGGCGATCCGGGCTTCCTCCTCCAGCGGATACTTGCTGATCAGGAGCTTGAAGACGACCAGGGCTTCGTCCTTCCTCCGCAGTTCGGCCAGGGAGAGCCCTTTTTTCAGGTAGGCGGCCGCGATCTTATCTCCCTGAGGATAGTCGAGGATCAGGTCGTTGAACTCGTCGATGGCCTCGCTGAATTTTCGCTGGCTGAATAAGCATTCCCCGATCCAGTAGAGGGCGTTATCGGCCAGAGGGCTGTCCGAGAAGCTGTCGCGGTATATCCTGAACCCGTCGGTGGCCAGGTCGAAGTTGCCCCTGAGGTAATCGGCATAGGCCGTATTATAGACCTCCTGGGGAGAAAACGATGTCGCGGGGGCGACCGGCGGCTTCTGTTCGACCGGCGGGAGTTCCGTCTTCTCCTCCGTAGGCTTTTTTTCGACGGCCGGAGCCGGCCCTCCCTTCATCGTCAGCAGGTCCTCGGAGATCTTCGCCAGGAGCCTGTTGGCCTGTTCGATCTTGTCGAGAAGAAATTGATACTGGGAGGGGACGTTCTTGAGGCCATCCTGGAGGCTGCCCTGGTCGGACTGAAGGAGTTTCATCAGGGATTGCAGGTCCCGGACCTGAGTCTTCAAGGATTGGATGTCGGTGGCGTTGCGGTCGAGCTTCTCCTCAAGAACGAGCAGCTGCCTCTTGAGGACTTGGATATCCTCGTAGATAAGCTCGTAGGCTTTCTTGCTCCTGTCCTGGCCGAACGAAAGCAGGCAACACAGGACGAACGCGAGGATCCCCGCCAAGCTCTTGAACATCAGCGCAGGCTTATTTTTCGATGATCAGAAATTGGGCTCTTCTGTTTCTCTGCCAGGCCATCTCGGCGTGGCCGTTGTCGAGCGGCTGGCTCTTGCCGTAAGAGAGGATCTTGATTCTCTGGGGGGAGANNCGCTCGAAAACTTCCTCAGCCAGCCGGAATTGGAGTCGAGCACGGGCTTGGCATCATCCCGGATGAAGTAGCGGTCGTAATCGAAGAAGATCATCTTCAGCGGCGCGGCGAGGTTGATCTCCTCGAGCGACTTGGACATGAAGATTTCCTCTTCAGTCATCGCCGGCTTCTTCACGGCCGGGGCCTCGACGACCCTCTCCATCTTGGGCTGCTCTTTGACCGGGGGTGGCGGGGGCGGCGCTGTCTTGGCTTTTGGCTTGCAGCTTGCGGTGAACATGAAGGCCAGGCAACAGATAAAGGCCAGGACGACGATTTTTTTTATCATTCCTCTTCCTCCTCCAGATGAAATCGGGGAATACACAACGGATATTCCGCTTTCGCGTCTCATTCTATCCAAACTTTGTTTTGCCTGTCAATGGAAAAATTTAATTCGGTTTCAGTCGGTTAANNATCCGGGTTCAGTCGGTTCAATTCGACCAGTCGGGGAGCTTATTGTTTCCCTGGGAAGTTAGCCGGCGCAAGTTGGCCCCGTCGTAGTCAATCGCGTAGAGCTGGAGGGGGCCGCCGAGGTTCGAAGTGAAAACGATGTGCCGGCCGTCGGACGACCAGCTCGGCGACTCGTTGCGGGCGTTGCTCTCGGTCAGCTTGACGATCTGGTTGTTGCGGAGGTTCAGCACGTACAGATCGAAGATGTTCTCGACGCGCGATACATAGACAATCCGGTCGCCGGTCGGCGACCAGGCGGGGGCGTCATGGTAGGTGCCGCCGAAGCTCACCCTGCGGACGTTTGAGCCCTCGGCGTCCATGATATAGACCTGGGGTTGGCCCAGGCCGCTCCGGTCGGAGATAAAGGTGATCTCCCGGCTCGTGGGCGACCAAGAGGGGGACGCGTCGATGGCCTCGTTGAAGGTCAGTCTCTTGATGTTTTTCCCGTCGGCGCCGGCGACATAAATCTCCGTGTTTCCGTCCATGGTTGAGCAGAAAGCCAGCTTCTTTCCGTCGGGTGAAAAGGCAGGGGAAAAATTCGTTCCCCGGGTCGAGACAGGAGACACCTTCCCGGCCTCGAGGTCCAGCATATAGAGGCCGGCGTTGAGGTTCTTGTAGGAGGTGTAGGCGATTTTCTTCCCGTCGGGCGACCAGGCGGGCGTGTAGTCGCGGATCTTGTTAAAGGTCAGCCGGGTCTGGTTCTGGCCGTCGTAGTCCATCATGTAGAGCTCGTCGTTGCCGTCACGGTCGGAGACGAAGACGATCTTCGAGGTGAAGATCGGCTTCTCTCCCGAGAGAACCTTGACGACCTCGTCGGCCATACGGTGAGCCGCCAGGCGGCAGAGATCCCGCGGCGCCTGGTAGCGCTTTCCGGAGATGAACCGAGCCCCTTTGACGTCATAGAGCTTGCCCTCGAAGACCATGTTCTCGCCCTCGCCGTCCGCGACCTCTCCGACGAACAGGATGTTGGCCTGGATGGACTCCCAGTCCTTGAAAAAGACGTTGTTGGAGTCGAGGGGCCGGATGTAATCATAGTATTTCTTGGGCAGCAGTGAAAAGATGCGGCTGTAAGTCAAGTCGTCGGCGAGAACCCGATAGAGCTCGGCGGCCGCCTCCCGCGCCCCGGCCGAAGGGGTTCGAGAGATGAAATTCGGGAGCGCCAGGCTGATGGCCGGGACTCCTTCTTTCAGCGTGATGTAGACCTCCTGCTGCGGGAACAGGGGAGACATAAGAGTCAGGCAGAGGAGGATGAAAATGGTCGGTTTTGCTTTTATCATTTGGTGTGCTCGAAGATGAGATGGATGCCCAGGTAGTCTTCTCCATATTCCCTGGGCAGCGGCGGAAACGGCGCCGACGCCTTGACGGCGCGGACGGCCGAGAGGTCAAGCGGGGTCACCCCGCTCGACTGCTCGATCTTGATGTCCGCTATCTGCCCGCTTTTTTCGATCCGGAAATAGATCACGGTTTGGAAGCTGCCGGAGACTCCCGGGTCGACGAGCGATGAGAACCAGTTGGACGAGACCCGGTCGGTGATGATGTTGAGGTAATAGGTGTAAGGGAAATTGGCCAGGCCGCCGGCGCCGTAGCCCGGGCCTCCGGGCCCATAGCCGCTTCCCGGCCCCTCCCCGCCGCCGATGCGCAGGCCGGTGCCCATGCCGGCTCCACCCTCGGCTCCTTGGGGCGTTCCGGTTTGGGCCGTCCGGTCTGCGGGGGACGACTCCGGCTTGGCGATGGCGGCCTTTTTTTCGACCTTTGTCTTGGGTTCCTTCTTGGGCTTTTCCACCGGATAGCGCATGGCCGGCTTTGATTCCGGTTGGGCCTTCTGGGGAGTCGTCAGGTCGCGGAGCGTTTCTTTTTTGGCCGGCGGGGCCGGTTTCCCGGCCGCGGGCCTCCCGCTGCCGCCGCCCCCTCCTCCTCCGGAAACCACCATGTTCAACGGGATGTAGTGAATCAGGCCCGTCCTTGAAGGCCGGGGCAAATGCGGAGACAGGATGATGAAAAGGAAAAAGCCAAGATGGGCGCTGAGGGAGAAATAGACCGCCCGCTTGAAATGGAGGCGTTCGCCGCTGGCGGTCATTTTTTCCTGGAGGCCGACTTGACTTCGATCGGCTCGGTGACTAGCCCGACGGCCTCGACGCCCGCTTTCTTGATGATGTCCAGGGTGTCGATGAAAAAGCCGTAGTTGATTCCCTCATCGGCCTGGATGAAGACGATCTTTTTCGGCTTGCCGGCGAAATACCCCTGGAGCTTTTTCTCCAGGAGGTTGATGTTGATGACCGACCCTTCTATGTGGATGAAGCGGTCCTTGGTGATGGTCATAGTCAGGCCTTCCTCGGCCGGTGCCGACTGTGTTTCGGCTTGGGGCAGGTTGACTCCGATGCCAGATTGCATCATCGGGGCCGTGACCATGAAGATTATGAGGAGCACCAGCATCACGTCCACCAGAGGCGTGGTGTTGATGGCCGACATGANNGTTGTAGGCGATGACCGCCGGGATGGCGGCGAAAAGCCCTACGGCCGTGGCGATCAGGGCCTCGGCGATGCCGGGCGCCACGGTCATCAAGCTGGCCGACCGGACGATGCCGATCTTGAGGAAAGCGTCCATGATGCCCCAGACAGTGCCGAAGAGGCCGATGAAAGGAGTGACGCTGCCGGTCGTGGCCAAAAAGCCCATCATCTTTTCCAACCGCGAAACCTCGGCATTCGATGCCTTGGTTAGGACGCGGCTTAGGCTTTCCAGGCGGTAGGAGTTCGGGGGGATTTGGGGGTTGGACTTGGAGAGGTGGGTGAGCTCCTTGAAGCCCGCCTGAAAAAGGGAGACCAGGGGGCTGCCCTGGTATTTCCTGGCCGCCTCGTTCACCTCGGACAGGTTCTTGCTCTTCCGGAAGGCCCGCAGGAACCTCTCTGATTGCGAGAAAGCGGCCCGGATTGTCTTTCTCTTGTAAAAGATGATGGCCCAGGAGGAAACGGAGAAAAACATGAGGATAAGCAGGACCAGCTGGACGACCTGGCTGGCCTCGAGCATCAAGTTGATGATGTTCATCGGTATCCGTTCCAAAAGTAGCACAGGAGGGGGGAGATGTCAAACGGTCTCGGGCAGTTGACAAAAAGGCGCTGAAATAATAGATTTCTCCTGACCAGGAAGAGGAGAGCCGGCATTACCCTCCATAAAGAAAAACTGTTTCAGCCGGCCCAGCTGCTGGCCATCAGCTTCGCGGCCGCCATTTTCCTGGGCGCGCTTTTCCTCATGCTTCCCTTCTGCACGTCTTCGGGGCGGATCTCTTTCATCGACGCCCTGTTCACCTCGACCTCGGCCATCTGCGTCACCGGCCTTATCGTCGTCGACACGGCGACCTATTTCACGTCCGTCGGGCAGTGCGTCATCCTCATCCTGATCCAGCTCGGCGGGCTGGGCATTATGACTTTCTCCACTATGGTCCTCCTGGCCGCGGGACGCTCGATCACGATCAGCGACCGCATCTTGGTGCAGGAAGGCTACCACCCCGGATCACCACGCGATTTCAGGACCTTGGTCAAGAACGTTTTTCTGTTCACCGCCGTCATCGAAGGGGCCGGATCCATCCTCCTTTTCCTCCGCTTCCTCCAGGACGAGCCCTGGGCCACGGCGCTTTTCTCCGGGATCTTCCATTCGATTTCGGCCTTCTGCAACGCCGGGTTTTCCGTCTACAGCGATAATCTCATGGGCTTTAGAGGGGACATCCTGGTCAACCTTACAATCGCCCACTTGATCATCTTTGGGGGGTTGGGCTTCCTGGTCATCGGGGAGACCGGCCAAGCGGCCGTCGGGCTTCTCAAAGGGATGAAAATTAAGCTTTCCCTCCACAGCAAGCTGGTCCTGACGACGACCGCGGCTCTGCTAGTCGGCTCGTTTTTCGTTTTCCTGGCTCTCGAAAACAGCGGAGCATTGCGGTCCTTCTCCTTGAAGGACAAGATCCTAGCCTCTTTCTTTCAGGTCGTCACTCCCAGGACGGCCGGCTTCAACACCATCGACCTGACCACTCTGGGCACGGCCGCCGTTCTCCTCCATATGTTCCTGATGTTCATCGGGGCTTCCCCGGGATCGACCGGAGGCGGAGTGAAGACGAGCACTTTCGGCGTCGTTTTCGCCTTTATCCGGTCCAAAATAGCAGCCCGGGACTCGGTCCACCTGTTCTACCGGACGATCCCTCAAAATAACGTGGTCAAAGCCTTCACCGTGATCTCGTTGTCCATTAGCCTGGTCTTCCTGGTGGGCTTTGTCGTCCTGATCAGCCAGCCGGGGATGCTGATGAAAGAGGTCTTTTATGAGGTCTTCTCCGGGTTCGGCACGGTCGGCCTTTCTCTGGGCATCACCCCCCAGCTGAACGTCCTCAGCAAATCGATGATCATCCTGGTGATGTACGCGGGCCGGATCGGCCCCCTGACTCTCCTTCTGGCCTTCAGCCGTCGCCGCGCGTTCGGGAAATACGAGTATGTTGAGGAAAACGTCCTGATCGGCTAGAATAGAGGGCGGAAATACCATAATGAAATTCGCGGTCATCGGCCTGGGGAGCTTCGGCTCCAACGTGGCCAGGACCTTGTATCAGAGAGGGCATGAGGTCGTGGCCATAGATAAGGACAAGGACAAAATCGAGGAGGCCAAGTCCTTTTCCTCCCATGCCGTGCTCACCGACGCTTCGGCGAAAGAGAACCTGGAGGCCCTGGGAATCACGGACATGGACGTGGTCGTGGTCAGTCTTGGGTCGGCCATGGAAGCTTCGATCCTGACCGTCCTCCATCTCCACGAGCTGGGCCTCAAACGCATCGTCGCCAAGGCCTCGACCGAAGACCATAGCAAGATCCTGGACGCCGTGGGCGCCACAGAAGTCATTAACCCGGAAAAAGACATGGCCGTCCGGACCGCCCTCAAGCTGACC
>DQHV01000103.1 GCA_003524335.1 Candidatus Aminicenantota bacterium
ATCGTCGAAGGGCTGTTTTTGAGCCTTTCGCTCCTGGATCTTCTGCTCGAAAAGGGCGCTCGTCTCTTCCAGCCTCTTGTGGAACCTCTCCATTTCGGTAAAAGCGTTCTTCCATTCCATCTTGGTGGCGTCCCGCTTCTTGACCATCTCTTCGAGGGCGGCCCGCGTGCCCTCGGCGCCTTCGAGCGGAATGTCGCTGTCCCAGGCCTTTTCGCCGAGCCTCTTAAGGACGTTCTCCTTTTTCTGCCGCTCCCGCCTGAGCTTGAACCTCAGCTGCAGGAGGACCGACCTCCTCCTGGCTCCGGCAAAGAAGGAGCTCAGGCGGAGGCGGAGCCGGTGATCCCGGAGAAAAATGAAGAGGAAAAGAAGAAGGATGAACAGGAATACGAACCAGAAGATCCAATAGGGAAGGCCGTCCTTTTGGAGAGAAGGCATGGCCTGGAAAGCGATGAGCTGCAAAATATCCCTCCGGAAGGGCTCAGGCGATGCCCATTTTATTAATCCAGAATCCGGGTGTTTGTCAATGCCTTTCTAGCGGAGGTGCCGGCCCGGGACCTTCCCCCTGCCGCGGAGAAGGTCCGCCCTTGCTTCTCGTCGGCCAAGCGGCGAGGCCCCGAAGTTCGATATCGACCAGTCGATAAGGTAGAGGGCGGCGGGCAGGTTCTCCCTGAAAATGGGGTGGATGTCCCGCTCGGCGTTGAAAAAGCCGCCCCCGAGCTGGTCGACAGGCGGGAGTTCGACGGTGTAAGCGGGGATCCCCGATACGCCGAACGCCCAGTCGGTCGTGTCTCCGTTGGTGAGGTATGAGGAAGCAGCCGAGGGCCCAAAGCCGTAGACACGGCCGTTTGCCGCCTCCATCAGAGTCGACATGTCGGCGGCGAGGGACCTGTGCAGGGCCTCTTTGTCGGTTGGGGCCGGCGTATACCCCCACGGATAGAGGATCACCTGAGAGTAGCTGTGGTAAGTCACGAGCGCCTGAAACTCCCGCTGTCCGAAAAGGTCCCGCACGGCGCGGGTCTCGGGCTCGGAGAAGGGGGCGGTGCCGCGGTAGACCTCCGATGCCGGCTCCGGGCTCGAGCCTTCGTTGTCATACGCCCAGCCGTAGCCAAAATTCCGGTTGAGGTCCACACCGAAACTCCCGTCGGCGTTGAGTCGCCGGTTCTTCCTCCAATAGCGGTAGAAACGGATGGAGTATTCCAGCCCGTCGGGGTTGACGAGCGGCACGATCCAGACCTCGCTCTCGTTGACCGCTCGGCGGACCCCCGCATCGCTCGGGTAGTTCTCGAGCAGATACTTGGCCAGGAGGAACGGGACCTCGACCGAAATCCACTCGCGGGCGTGGTGACAGCCGAGAAAGAGAACCTCGGCTTCCTCCTCGTCCAGGGAAACGTTATCGCTGATCTTGAGGGCATAGACATTCCTGTTCTCAAGGGTTACGCCGATGGTGAAGAGCCGCGCTATCTGGGGGTAGGACCGCTCCAAAGCTTGGAGGTCGGCCTCGAGCTCGGAATAGGAATGATAATCGCCGTTGATCCCGCCCTGAAGAAGCGACGGTTTCGTGTTCAAGGCGGGGAACTTATGGGACTCGATGAGATAGGGGATGTGGTTCCGGTCAAGTTTCCGAATATCCTGGGGTCCGACCAGGACGTAGATCCGGCCTTCCCATTCGAAAAGCTGGTCAAATCCGAGGGGCTGGAGCCTGGCGGCGAGGCGCGGGGTTTTTTCTACACTGACGATGTCACGTTTTTCGGGAGGTGTGGCGCCGGCCGGGAGAACGAGCCCGCTGATAAAACCGAAGATGACGAGGGCCACCGCCTTCTTTAGGAGAGGCCCTTGTTTTATGGTCACGTGATCGTCCTTTTAAAGGCGAATGCCCAGGGATGAAGCGATCCTCAGGATTTTCAGGGAATGCCCCGAGCCGGACTCGCGGCCGATCTGGCCGCCGATGTCGAAACCGACCGTCCGCCAGTGGACCCCTGTCCCCACAGAGAAGCTCGCATAGGCCGATCCGGGGTTGCGCATCGGCTGCTGGTCGTAGACGATACCCAAACGCAGCGGGATGGCGGCCTCTTTTTTGAAGAGGCGGACCGGAGCGTTGTATTCGCCGCCGACTGCGGCCTTAAAGGCCGGGCCAAAATCCCTTTTCTCGTTCTCGCCGAAATATTCGACTCTGTATCCCGTCCAGCGGAAATAGGTCAGGTCGCCGAGGATCCGGAACCTCGGCGAGAGCTCGTAGCGGACGCCCAGGCCGGCCGCAAAGGGCTGGTGATAGAGGTCGTCGGAAGCGGCCTCGATGTGGATGTCCGTGCCGGCGATGGGCGCCTGGTAGCTGAGTTCGCTCCGGCTCTTGGACTTCCTGTCATAGGAGGTCCTGAACACGAGCGCCAGATCCAGCCGGTCAGTGACCCGCGCCAGCAGGCCGCCGTTGAGGTAAAAGCCGGAGTAGCTCTGGTTGATCTGGTGGCTGATGGTGATGCCGTTCTCGAAGTCCTTGTCCTCGACCTTCCTCCGGAGCTCTCCGTGGGCGAAATTGAACCCGAGGCCCACCTGGAAGCGGCGGCCGATGCTGCGGGCGACGGCCACGTTGATGGTCCGCAGGAATCCCGATTGGTCAAACAGAATGGCGGAATATGGGGTTCCCTGGAATGTGCTCTGTGCATAGGTTTGAGGGCGGTCGTAGATCTCGCTGAGAACGGCCGTCAGGGCGAAGGTCCAGCCCTTCAGGCGGAAAGAGAGGCCCCCAAAGTCGAGAGCGAAGAGGCCGATCGCGGGATTCTTCTCCGTGGCCAGGACGCCGTTGTTGACGATTGAGTACCGGGAGAGAGTGCTGCGGGAATAGGAGCCGTTAAGGCTTAGCGTGAACTT
>DQHV01000244.1 GCA_003524335.1 Candidatus Aminicenantota bacterium
GCCAGCCGACGGGCCAAGCCGTCGTAGGTTTGAGAATCGACGACCGGCGTCTGGAATGTAGGATTATCCCGGCTGTCGGATAGATAGAATCCCCGCACCAGCAGGGCCAATAAAAACACGCCCAGCGCCAACCGGCTTCCTGATCGCAGGCCGGCCTCTTTTGGGGCGTCTTCCCGCCGAGGCTTGGTGGCCATGGGACTATTTTAGGGATAGTTGGATCGCGGGTCAAAGCCGCCGCGCGCTGTCCTCTCCGAACAAGAGCCGCTCAGTTTCCCGGCGGAGCCGCGGCCGATTCTTTTTTTCCGGCCGCCCTGAACATCGTGACCGACGTGTAAATGATCACGGCCACAATGACCCACTTCAGCGTGGTCAAGGGGAGGGACTTGACGATGTATCCCGCGATCAGCACGCCCACAACCCCCAGCGCCGTCAGGCCGAAGGCGGCCTTGGGATCATAAGCGGCTTCCTTGATGAACCTCAGGCCGCACCAGGGCATAAGAAGCGCGGCCGACCCCATCATGATCGGGAAGGCCGCCCGGGGATTCATGCCCAGGGCAAAGACCAGTGCCATGCAAGGTGCGTATATCCCGATACCGATGGTCATGAGCGAGCCCAGGACAAAGCTGACCGCCATGGCAACGGCCAGCTTCCAGCTGGTCAAGCCCAGGGCGTTCCCGCCGCTCGGATAGAGGTTCAGGAGCCCTGTCAGCATGGCCGCCGCCACGAGAAGCAAAGCCCCGCCGAGGCCCAGTCTTATCTTGTTGACCGGCAGGTTGGAAACGACACCCGCACCGAGGACCGCGCCCAGAGTGGCCGCGAACATCATGGAGAGAAGTGTAAGGGGCGCCACCTGCACTACGGTGATAAAGATGAGCGCTTGGGCGATCGTCGGCAGGCTGTGGCCGACGTTGAGCGTCCCCGGGATGACCCGGTCGTCCACCAGCTTACCGAACTTAAAGAACGACGTGGTCGGCGCGAAGCTCCCGATGCCCAGGGTGTCGAAGAAGTTGGTGACGAACCCGATTCCGATCAGCGGTGCCCAAGGGGCCCGGGAATAGTCGTGGCGCCTTTTGTAAACATCCCGGAAAAAAAAGAACGAGAAAATCAAAGCCGTGCCCCAAAGCAGGGCCAACAAAAAATACTTCATGATTCACACTCGCCGCGGCAATTTGCAGTCGAGGGGGAGGGTTTCCCCTCCCCCTTGCCAAGAAGGTGGATGACTTAGAAGTTGTACCGTAAGGTGAACTTGAACGAGCGGACTCCTAGCGCCGAATTGATCTGCCCGTAAGTGGGAAACCGTGAAAAGGTCCCGTTCGCATAAATGTATCCGCCGTTGTTCTGATTGACGTTGAGCTGCCTGAAGCCGAGGATGTTGAAGGCGTCGACGTAAATGCCCAGCCTCCCGACGGGCAGGTTGAACGCCTTTTCTAACCGCAGATCAAATGAGTCGCTGGAGGAGCCCCGGATCGTTCCGGGCGCTTCGGCGTTGACGGTCACGTTGGTCGTCCGGTTGGGAACTCCACCGATGGTGGCGGGCAGATAGACCGTCACGGTTCTGTTGTTGGGGGCTCCGTCGTAGTGACTATAGAAAGCGCTCAAGATGATATCGAAGGGCAGGATGGCCGTGCCCATGAGCTTGATGATCAAGGGTCTGTCGTAGTTCGTCCTTCCCGAGCGGTTGACCAGCTGGTTGGGACTCAAGAAGCCGCCGCGGTCTCCCCGCCAGATTCCCCAGCCGCCTCCTATGTTTCCATAGGTCTTGGAATAGGTGACACTGCCGGACAACTGCCACCCGTTGGACATCCTCTTGTTGGCCGTGAATTCGACTCCCTGGTATTTCCTCTCGATCATGTCCACGTTGGTTCTTAATCTCTGGGTGAAGGGGGCATCGGATTTCAGCCCGTAAACCGTGAGGGAAGCGTCGTCTGCCGTGCCCAGTGCGGCGTCGGGTCCCGGCTCGGTGACGTCATAGGGGAGCCAGTTGGGGCTGTCGAGAGGATTGTTTGTGTCCAGCGTGTCGGCGATATTCTTGTTCTCTCTGTAAATATAGGTCAGCCCGAGACTGAAATCCTTGAACAGTTCGCGGCTGATTCCGGCCGTCAGCTCATCGACGAAAGGAGAGGTCATATCACGATCCAGGAAGGACGAGAGCTCGTCGGGGTCGGTGTTGTATTTTGCCGGACGATCGAGTACGAGGTAGTTATCGGTCGGAGGGAGATCGCGCCAGCCGTCCCGGTCGATGTCGAACCAGAGGGCATAGACCCCGTTCTCCCAGGGGTCGAAAGGATGGAGACCGGCGGTCATGTCGCCGACGATATCATCGGTCATTCTCGCCCAGTTGGCTCTCAAGACCGTTTTGCCGTCCCCGAAAGGATCAAAGCTCAACCCGATTCTCGGCTGCAGCTTGCCCCAGATAAAGGCATTCTTTATCTCCGGCGCGACGATGTCTTCGGTGAGAAAGATATCCGGAGCCAGGACTTGGGCCAACCCGGCGCCGTACTCGTCGAACCATCCCGGTCTCACCTCCTCCGGCCTGGACACGGCGACTCTGTCATACCGGACGCCAAGGTTTAGGGTGAGGCGTTTGCCGATGCTGACGATGTCCTGAAAGAAGACGCCCAATCTCTTGGCTTCGGCAAGCTGGGGGCCGATCGAATCCCTTTGCTCGTTATAATTCGAAATCCACACGTCGCCCACATACGGGTCTGTGTCGTTGTAATTCCAGGGCGTGTCATGGTACCAATAGGTCTCGTAATTGGCCGCGCTGTAGTAGGATGTTCTCGTCCGCCAATACGTGTACCCCGCCCCAAATTTCAGCTCGTGATTGGCCCCCGCGAAATTGTCCAAGAATCGCGTCAGCGTCCAATCCAGGTCCAGCTTTTTCCTGTCGTAGTCCTCGTTCCAGGGGATGAGGCCCCATTCCGTACCGTAGTACCGGTCATAGGCATACATCTCCAACGGCCGCTCGCCCAGCTCGTAGAGATCGAGGTTCTGCTGGGCTATTTTGACATAGCCAACTTTGAGATCAGAGAAGGTGTTCTGGTCGAGGACGTAGCTCAAGACACTGCTCAAAGTCCAGGGCGTGTAGGTGAGCTCGTGCGTGTAGGTGGGGGCGCGCCGAGGCGAATTCCACCAGGAATAGGGCTTTTCTACTCCCTGGTACCCATGGAACATCGTCATGAACTTCAGGTTATTGGTTATCTGAGCGGTGATTTTGGCGAACCCAAGAATGTCCTTGCGCTTATTGGTATAAGGACCGAAGGATTCGCCGCTGCCGGCCGTGAAGGGAATAAAGTTTGCGTTTCTTTCCCACAAAGTGTACCGCGGGTTTACGAAAAACCAGAGCTTATCCTTGATGATCGGTCCGCCGAGGCTCAGCGAAACCTCATAGTTGTACTTGTCAAAAATCGGGGTTCCCATCTTCAAGGCCTTGAGCGTATCGTCTCCAAAGGCCGAGCTGAAAAGGCCTTCCGAAGTGTAGACCGTCGTCAAGCCGCCGGAGAGCTTATTGCCGCCGGACTTGGTGACTACGTTGATAAACGCCGCGCTCGACTTGGCGTTTTCCGCCCCCTGACCGCCGAGGACCATCTCCACCTCTTCGACGGCGTCGAAAGTCAGCGACGAGGCCCTGTAACCGCGAAGCGGGTCGGTGATGTCCACTCCGTCAAGCACATAGCGGCTCTGCATGAGCACCGAGCCATGAACCGAGACCATCGAGGAAACATCTCCGATCGTGCCTGGAGCCGTCTGGGCAACAAAGAATACATCTCTTCCCAAGGGGATGTTCGTCATGATATCCGATGTGTAGACGGTGGTCAGTTTCGAAGACTTTGTGTCGACGACAGGAGTCGGCGCTGTCACCACCACCTCGACCTCTTGAGCGGCCGGCTTCATCTCGAAGTTCACGGTCACAGTTGTTCCGACGTTGATGATGACGTCGGGCCGCTCGATCGTCTGGAAGCTGGCCAGCTTGGCCGTGATCTTGTACGTTCCGGGAGGAACCGCAGGGAATCGGAAACTGCCGTCAGATAGAGTGACGAATGAACGAGTCCCCATCAGGACGGGAGAACTGACGGTGACCTCCACGCCGGGAAGGGAAGATCCTTCCTCATCCGTGACCACTCCAGAGATAGCGCCTGTCTGTCTTTGGCCGAGCAGGGGCGAAAAAATGAAGAGAATCAGTAGAGCAAGGCCTAAAACCCGATACGAATTTTTGCTCGCCACTTTTACCTCCTTTTTGTTTTTATAAAAAAAGCTCGCTGGTTGATTTTAAATATTTCCCGGTTCGTCTCGTCGGTCACCTCCTTTCAATCCCACTCCAATGGTAATTGAAATCAGACTGATTGGTTATGGAAGATACTGGCAATGAAAAAAGAGGATTAGAAATTACGCTTCTCTCCATAAAAAGCTAAACCTTGATTTAAGATAATATGGAATGGGAGTGGTTTGTCAAGTCTTTTTTCTATATTTTAAAGTATACCCGTTTATTTTTTTTATTATTTTATTTTTTTAGCCTAAATTATTCATTAAATTATGGAAAGTAAGATATTAGGCCCCTCGAGTTGTCGTTCGGATCGGCCTCCGTTCTTGAGGCCAACGCCTTGAGTAGCGTCCCGGGGGGCCGCCGTGAGGTTGGGAAGTTTGTGACTTTTTTAGACAAACTCAATGAATATTGCGCCTTCCACCGCGTTAACTAAAAAGATAAGCCCATTTAATTGGAATATTCGAATAAGGTTAAATTATACTTTAAATTTATAAAAATAATTATCCGAATAGGGGCTTATTTTTCTTGACATCGCGGGGAGGATTCGATAATTTATGGAAACGTCAGATGACATGTGGATGGGAGGACCTGTTTCAATATTCAAGCCGGACGAAAGAGAGAGGAGGATAGGAAAATGAGCAAGACGGCACCCACCAAGGACCCCCAGAGCCGGGCCTTCGAGTCAAGAATTCTGGGAGAGAGAGAAAAGCTGAAAAGCTCATTGGAAAAACTAGAACAACGTGTGGAACAGAGCACGCTCGGCCCGAAATCCAAGGCTATTTTGAGGCAGACTCTCGAGCACGAGTCCATCGGCCACCTGTCTTTTGGCCTCTTTCCCTGCCCGCCCGTCGTGGACAGGGCTAAGGGCGCGAAAATGTGGGATGCGGATGGGAAGGAGTACATTGATTTTCATTCCGGGTTCTCCGTGAACGTCCTTGGACACTGTCATCCCGAGGTGAATGAAGCGGTCAAGGTTCAGCTCGACAAGCTCCAGCAGTTTGCCGAGCTGCCCTGCCAGGTGCGCGCCGAATTCTCCGAAAAATTCCTGGGACTCCTGCCTTGGGATTATCCCAAGAAATGCCAGATCACGGTGACGGGCGGGGAAGCGGTCGAAGTCGCCATGAAGGTCTCCCGCTGGTACACGGGAAAGCCGATCATCATGACCCAGTACGGCGATTATCACGGCCGGACGGCGGGCGCCATGGCCCTGACCTCCAAGGCTTCCATGCTGGCCTACCACTATCCGGTCCTGCCGGGCGACAGCGGCATCTTTCGCTTCCATTTCGCCTACTGCTATCGCTGTCCTTTCGGCTATTCTTACCCGGGATGCGACATCCAGTGCGTGAAGGCGGTGGAGTACCTGTTCGAGAGCAAGGAGACCTGGCTCAACAACCCCGGAGCGGGCATCACGAACGTGGCCGCGATGATCATCGAGCCCTTTCAGAGTTCGGCGGGCTACATCATCTCACCGCCTGAATATCTTCAGGGGTTGAAGGCCATCTGCGACCGTTACGGAATTCTATTCGTCTCGGACGAGGTGCAGTCCGGGATGGGCCGGACCGGCAAGACGTGGGCCATCGAACACAGCGGCGTGACTCCGGACCTGATCACCGCGGCCAAATCTCTGAGCAACGGCTTGCCCATATCCGTCTGCGCCGGGCGCAAGGAAATCCTCGATTCCTGGGGGCCGACGGCCCACAGCACGACCTACTGCGGATATCCCGTGGCCTGTGCGGGCGGGCTCAAGGTCCTGGAAATCTTCGAACGCGACAAGATCGTCGAAGGCGTCGCCAAGAAGGGAGAGTACCTGGCCGAGGGGCTCCGCAGTCTTCAACGGTCCCACCCGATCGTCGGTCATTTCGACTGCAAGGGTCTCTACGCGGCCATCGAGCTCGTCCGAGACCGCAGGACGAAGGCCCCCGCCGGTCCGGAGACGGGTTACGTTTTGACATCCTGTCTGGACGAGGGGCTGATTTTTATCGCCTCCGGTTATTTCTATAACCGTCTGGCCTTCGCTCCTCCCTTCGTCATCAGCAAGGACGAGATCGATCATGGGCTCGCTATCCTGGACAGGGTCCTGTCCCGGGCGGAACAAAAGTTCGACATAAAGCCCTAGAGAAAGGGAATCCCGGCAAGGCAAGGGAGGCGGAATGAAGGAAAAAAGAATCTGCTTCATCCATACCGTTAACGGGCTTGTCGATATGTTCACGACGCTGTCCCGCGAGCTGATCCCCGGCGGAAAGTTGTGCCACATTGTCGATGAGACGCTGATCCAGAGGGTCCTGGCGGCGGGTGGTCTCACTCCGGCGATCCACCGCCGGGTGGCCGAGCACGCGGCCGCGGCGGAGCAGAACGGCGCCGCCGTCATCCAGCTCACCTGTTCCTCCATATCTCCCTGTGTGGATACAATCCGGCAGATGGTCTCCGTGCCGCTCCTGAAAGTCGATGAAGCGATGGTTGACATGGCGGTGGGGAAGTACAGGAAGGTTGGCATCATCGCCACGGCGCCGACGACCCTCAAGCCGAGCACGGACCTTGTCTTTCAAAAAGCAGGAGCACGGCAGGACCCTATCGAGGTCGAATCCGTCCTGTGTGAAGGCGCTTTCGACGCTTTCCTGGCGGGTCGGGTGGACGAACATGACAAGATTGTGCGCGGCCGTTTGCTCGATCTCATGGGCAAGGTGGAGGTCGTCCTTCTTGCCCAGGCCTCGATGAAAAGAATCGCCGACGCGTTGGAGGAGAAAGAAAGGACGGTGCCCGTCCTCTCCAGCCCTCGCCCGGCGGTCGAGCGACTGGCAAGAATAGTTAGTTCCTGAGGACCGTAAGAAGGCTCAGACATGACCAAGATGGAGAATCAAAAGCGAGGACGCGGGCGCCCTGGGCTCGGACCGGCCGGCCTGCTCATCTTCCTCATCACTGGGTTGGCTTCCTCTCAGCCTCCGCCTGTTCCGGCTTCCGCCGCACCCGAAGCCGTGATCACGCATGGTCCCATTCTGGGGCGTCTGAGTCACGACGGCATCGGAGTCTGGGTGCGCACCTCAAGTCCTTCCCGTTTCGCTGTGACTTGCAGGCTAAAGCATGTGTGTGTGGCCCAGTCTCCTTTCGGTGAAACCCGGCTTCAAAACGATAACACCGGTTGGGTGCAGGTCACAGGACTCAAACCCAACACGACCTATGATTATGAGGTTGTGCTCGATTCAGGGTATTGGATGAATGGAGGTTCATTCACCACCCTCCCCGATGAAGACACGGTGCGCAATCCCAATAATCCCTCTGGCCTGTTCAACTTCAGCTTTGAGTTCGGGTGCGGAAATCAACAGAATCTCCTGGAAGATCCGGGGCCGAACCTTCCCGCCTACAAGACGATGTATGAAAACCTCAAGGGAAAAATTCATTTTCAGATCATGAACGGGGATTGGCTGTACGAAGACAAGCGGGATTATCCGGTGTCCTCCTGGCAGGAGGCGAATAAAGTGACGGACGGGGAGATCCCCGGGGTCGTCCGTTTTGCCCCCACGATCGTCGGGGTTTGGGAGAACTACAAGCTTTATCTCTCGCGCGCCGAGCAACTCGCGAGATGGCACAGAAACATACCGACATTCTTTGTTTACGATGACCATGAGATGATCAATGATATCAACGGAACCAATAGCCCAGGCTTCCGTCACCGTAAGGCCGTATTCCGTGATATAGGAATTCAGGCCTGGCGCGATTATCTCGGCTGGAGCAATCCCTTATCGGATCCAAATCCCCAAGGGATTTGGTTTGGCAAGGCGGATTTGACCGAAGGGAATGATATCCTGGTTGACAAAGAGGCTGACTTTTCAAGCCTCGATCTTGACCGGGCTTCAAACCTGATGGTGCACTGGGGAACGCCCACGGCCGGCGTTAACGACGATTCGCTTAATGACACGGGAGGGCATCCTGCCGCGGGAGTCTATGAAATCGTGAAGATACTGGATCGGAACCGTTTGAAAATCCACCCGGCACCGAAGGCAGACGGCGAACAGGTTTCTTATTCCATAGGGATGCGGAATTATTACAGGTTGAGCGTGGGCAATTGCGATTTCTTCATCCTGGATTGCAGGGGACATCGACAACTGCATGATAAAAAGAATCCCTGGAAAAAGGGTCTNNGAGCTCATCAAATTCTGGGACAATCTCCACAAACCGGTGCTGGTTCTGACCGGAGATTTGCACAACAGTTTTGTGATCAAAATCACGGACAGGGTCTGGGAATTCGCCTCCGGCCCGCATAACTCGGGGAATCATAGTCTGATGGATGAGGCGATGCGTCCTCCCAACGGCGATTTTGAATATAACGGCCGAAAGGTGAACATCCGATGGTCAACGTTTGTCCTGGATGATGTGAATTACTATCCGAATGAACTTGACCTTCCGATACGCCCGTTTCCTTATTATTGTGTCGTCCGGGTCAACAACGTCTTCAACAATCCGAGGGAGCCGGGCGGGGTGAGGTGGGTGGCCTTCCCTCAGCCCCAGGTTCTTTTTCAATACTATGACGGGCTGACGGGAGAATTGCTCTACGCGGAGGCGATCGGTGCCGTCAAGTGAGCCCGTCGCCGATAGCGTCCACCGGATAGGAGGTACGATCAGATGAAAGCGTTGATGAAGACCGGAAGCGAGCCCGGTGCGGAGCTCAGGGAAGTGGCTGTGCCCGAACCCGGCCCGGATGAAGTCCTGATTAGGGTAAAGGCGACGGCCATTTGCGGCACGGATATCCATATTTATTCTTGGGATCAGTATGCCCAAGAGCGCATCAAACCCCCGATGATTTTTGGCCACGAGGGCTGCGGCGAGGTGGCCCGGATCGGGAGCCGGGTGAGGGGCTACGCGATCGGCGACCTCATCGCGGTCGAGACGCATATCCCTTGCGGAGAGTGCTTCCAATGCCGCACGGGTTCTCAGCATATCTGTGAGCGAATGGCCATAATCGGAGTCCATACCGACGGAGTCTTTGCGGAGTATGCCAAGATTCCCACGTCGTGCTGCTGGAAGCTTCCCCAGGGCACGAATCCGGACCTTGGCGCCATCCTCGAGCCGATGGGCGTGGCCATAAACGGCCTCCTGAAGGAAGACATCAATAATAAAACCGTCGCCATCTTCGGACTCGGACCGATCGGTCAATTCGGACTTGCGGCGGCGGCGTTCTGGGGAGCCAGCCGCATCTTCGCCGTCGAGCCCAATGCCTACAGGCTCGATATGGCCAGGAGGCTGGTCCCCAAGGCCACCCTCTTGAATCCCTCGGAGCGCGACGAGGTCAAGGCCATCCTAGAGGCCACGGCCGGAAGAGGCGTCGACGTTTCTTTGGAGATAAGCGGAGATCCGCATGGAGTCAAACGGGCTTTTCAGGTGGTCAGAAAAGGAGGCCGGGTCAGCCTGATCGGCCTTCCTTCAAAGCCCATAGAACTGGACCTCACCGCGGACATCATCTACAAGGAAGTCAGGGCCTACGGCAGCACCGGCAGGCTGATGTGGAAGACTTGGTATGACACGCAAAAGCTTCTCGACTCAGGTGCCTTTGATCCCACACCCATCATCACCCATCGATTTCCGCTCGAGAAGTTCGATCAGGCCCTGAACCTGGCGAGGAGCAGGCAGGCGGGCAAGATATTGCTCTATCCTTGAATAAAAAGGCAAATCATGGGCAAGCTCGGACTGGCCGTCATCGCCGATGACCTGACCGGGGCGATGGACTGCTGCGGGTATTTCGGCCGGCTCGGCTTTGCCACGTCTGTTTACCTGGACGCGCCGTTCTCTTCCGAATCTGAGGTCCTGGCAGTAACCACGAACAGTCGCGCCGAGTCTCCGGCCGTAGCCCGGGCGCGCGTCATCGAGGCTGTCAGACGGCTGGCGCCTCGCCTGATCTTCAAGAAGATCGATTCCACGCTCCGTGGTAACATCGGGGTGGAACTGAGCGCAGTCCTCGAGGAATTGGGAACACAGAGGACGATCGTCGCCCCGGCATTTCCGGAGATGGGCCGGACGACCGTCCGCGGCGTCATGCTNNCTGCTCAGACAATCAACCGGCCGGCGGGTGGCGACCGTGTCTGTCGAGGAAATCGAAGCCGGTCCGGACTCCCTCCACAGCAGGATTGCCGCGGGGCCTCAGGACATCTGGGTCTGCGATGCGACGCTGACCGCTCACCTGACCACCATCGCTCGGGCATCCGCCCTGGCTGAAGGCCGATGGCTTCTCTGCGGGTCGACGGGGCTGGTCAGAGAACTGCACCTCTTGCTTGGGGACCCGGATCGGACTAGAGGGCGGGCAAATCCCGGCTCGTCGGCGGGACGGGCCCTGGCCCTCGTCGGCTCCTTGAATCCGGTTTCCGCAGGGCAGCTCCTCCAGTCCAAGGGAAGGTNNGGGAAGGATGGCCCTGATCGGCCTCGATTTTGATCCGGATGTTCAGGGCGCCCGGAACACATCTTCTGAGGGAATCGTGAAGATCCTGAAGGAAGCCGAGCGCTTCCTGAGACAAGGCCAGCCGTTAGCCATCTCCTCGACCTTTTCGCCCCGCCACCCCGAGATGAAGGCACGCGTTCCTTCCTTCCTGGCCGACATCGCCGAGAGATTGCTGAAGGATCATAGGATTTCCGGCCTTTTCCTCTCGGGCGGCGACGTCGCCTGGGAGGTCTGCCGCCGATTGGGCCTGTCCCCGATCTCTATCCTGGGAGAAGTCGAGCCGGGCGTCCCCGCTGGAGTCGCCGAACGAACTGACGGCAGTAGAATAAGGATTGTCACCAAAGCGGGCGGGTTTGGAACGCGAGAAGTGATCGTCAAGTCTCTTCCCTTTCTTGAATGCGGAGAAGTTCCATGAGCGTTAAGTTCAAGCCATTGCTGGCTGTCACCATGGGTGATGCGAGCGGCTCGGGCCCTGAAATCATCGCCAAGACTTTGGCCGACCCGGGGATAAGGGCGGAATCCCGGATCGTCGTCATAGGGGACGCGTCGACGATACGCGAAGCCATGGCCATCACCGGAGCTCCGGGCGAGATCAGAGGCATAAAAGAAATTTCCGCTGCCACTTTTCAGCCTGGGGTCATTGAGGTCCTTGATCTTCACAACGTCGACATGGGCCGTCTGGTCAGGGGTCGGGTCGATCCGATGGCCGGGAAAGCCGCCTATGAATACATCAAGATGGCCACCGAGTTGGCCCTGGATGGCCGGTGCGACGCGGTCGTCACCTCGGCCATCAACAAGGAGGCTCTGAACAAGGCCGGCTATCATTATGACGGCCATACCCAGCTTTTAGCGGAGCTCTGCGGAAACCCCGAGGTGGCGATGATGCTGGTAGCGGATAAATTGAGGGTGAGCCACGTGACCACCCACGTCTCCCTGCGGCGCGCCATCGACCTGTTGAGACCCGAGAGGATCCTGACCGTGCTCTCGCTGACGCGCGAAGCCGTTCGTCAGATGGGAATCGACGAGCCGCACATCGCCGTCTCCGGGTTGAACCCTCATGCCGGCGACGGTGGGCTTTTCGGCGACGAAGAGGAGCGCCTCATCCTTCCGGCCGTCCAGAAGGCGCAAACCCTGGGGATGAGGGTGACGGGCCCGCTGCCGCCCGACTCGGTTTTCCTCCGGGCCTCCGAGGGCCAGTTCGATGCCGCCGTCGCCATGTATCACGACCAGGGCCACGTCGCGGCCAAGATGCTCGGCATCTGGCGCGGCGTGAACGTCACGCTCGGCCTGCCCATCATCCGCACCTCGGNNTGAGGCGCGAGCTAATCACATGTTCCTCGGAAGGACCAGCCGATCATGATGAGAATGCCGGGAATGATTCGGGTGAGGCAGATCTTCGATGGGTCTGTCGTCGAGGACATCGGAGCGGAGATCAGTTCCCAGATCGCGAAGGTTCAGGCCGTTCGTCGGGCAAAGAAAGGGCAGGTCGTGGCGGTTGCCTGCGGCAGCCGCGGCATCGCCAACTATGCGTCCATCGTCGAGGCGACNNGGCCTCAACTCTTTCCTAATTCCGGCCATGGGAAGCCACGGCGCGGCCACTTCCGCCGGCCAGAAAAAAGTCTTGGAACGAATCGGGATTACCGAGAGAACGATGGGGGTCCCTGTTTTGTCCTCCCTGAAGACGACGAAGATCGGGGAAACCGAGGACAGGATCCCGGTTTATTTGGACAGGCTTGCCCTTCAAGCCGATTACATCGTCCCGGTCAACAGGATCAAATCGCACACCGATTTCGGGGGGGCGATCGAGAGCGGCTTGATGAAGATGATGGCCATCGGGCTCGGGAAAAAGCGGGGGGCTTCTGCCTACCATCAAGCCGTCTTCGAGCTCGGCTACCCGCGCGTCATCCTGTCCGTCGCCAGGAAAGTGCTGGAGAGCCGGAAGATCCTCTTCGGCGTGGCCATCGTCGAGAACGGATACGGCCAGACGGCGAAGCTCCGTGCCATCGGACCGGAGGATATCGAGGCCAAAGAAAAGGAGCTTTTGAGAGAAGCCAAAAGACTGGCGCCCCGCCTGCCGTTCTCGGATATCGACCTCCTCGTCGTGGACGAGATCGGCAAGGAAATCAGCGGGACGGGGATGGACACCAAGGTCGTCGGCCGGATTCTCCTCCCGCTTCTTTCCGAGGAACCGGAATCACCGCGCGTGAGACGCATCGTGGCCTGCGACCTCACGGATCATTCTGCCGGCAACGCCCTCGGGGTCGGGCTGGCTGATTTCGTGACCAAACGGCTGGTCGATAAGATCAACTTCAGGGCGACGAACCTGAATGCCCTGGCCGGCGGATGTCCCGAGCAGGCCCGAATCCCCCTGACCCTGGGGAATGACCGCCAGGCGATCGAGGCCGCCGTCCGGAGCTTGGGCGCGATTTCTCCCGAAAAATTAAAAATCATTCGCATCAGAAACACGATGAGTATGGCGGAAGTCGAGGTCTCTCAGGAGTATCGGAGGGCGCTCCGGCGACGGAAAGACCTCCAAGTGGTCTCCGAAGAAGGCCCCCTCCGCTTCGACCCGGAAGGAAATCTCCGACCATTTTTGAATAAGCCGGAGCTGGACAGATATCACCACAAGAAGGAGGCTAAATGAAGGCTCTAATCAACACCGCTCGATGGGGATTCTTGATCGGGCTCGCTTGCCTGTTGAGCGTGACCTGCGCCCGGAACACGGACCACTATGACATCCTCGTCACGAACACCAAGATCGTCGACGGGACAGGTCGAGCTGCCT
>DQHV01000368.1:0-13333 GCA_003524335.1 Candidatus Aminicenantota bacterium
TCGTCAGCCCGCTCGTTTCCCCAGCGAGGAAACTCGCTTCGCATCCTCCTTCGCTCTTCTCTCCTTTAACTCGAGAAACCGTGCCCGCTCAGTCGTCCACGGACTTCCTCGCCCAAACCCCTCACCTTGAGGGACCACAGATACGAGATTTGACATGGCGAGCGCAATGCCGCCCATTCCTAGTTTGAAGCGGACTTGTGAGGTGACAGCATGAACGTCAAGGGGAATCGTAAGGAAAGACGGTTAGTGGGATCCCGATTTTATCTCGCGCTTTTCCTAGCCGTTATCTCGGCCTGTGCCAAGAAGCCGGATTGGGTCATCAAGAACGAAAAGCTCATCCAGGAGAAAAACCTCTCCGGCCGGACGCGGACGGACATCCCGAAGGTCAAGCTTGCCTCCAGCCTCGAACCCGGTGTCGTCATGAACTTCACCCAGGTTCCGGAGGTGGAGGTCGCGGCAGGGGCCGTTGCCAAGCTTTACTGGGGAAAAGGAAACCTGGTCTGCTGGATAAAGCTCGAGGCGGGCGCAGAGATTCCCAAAGAGGTGCTGCCGGGGGAGCGGATCATGGTGGTGATGAAGGGGGAGGTTGATCAGATTATTGATGGAAGCTATGTCACTATGCGGTCGGTGCCCGCGGACGTGCCCGATGGGACACACGGCGGGACCCAGAGGAATGACTTCATCTACCTTGAGAAGGGGGCCGAGAACGCAGTCAAGGCCGGGGCCGAGGGAGCGGAGATCCTGGAGGTCTATTGGCCGCCGCGGCTTAACTATCTCGTTAAGGCCGGTATCAAGGACCTGCCCGCGGATATTAAAGCGGGGAGTTTTCCGCTCGAGCCGACCGTGAAGCCGGCCGTCGTCCAGACGCTCCAGGACGTGCAGTTCACCGAGCTCAGCCCGGGCGCGAACTCGCGGCTCATCGCCGGCCGGGGCGCGCAGCTCAGCTTCCTGCGGATGAACCCGAACGCGACCTTCCCCGACCACATCCATCCCGAGGAGCAGCTGATGACCGTTCTGCGGGGTTCGATCGACGAAGTCATCCTGGACGGGGTCGCGGCGATGCGGAAAGACGACCTCCTGCTCCTGCCCGGCGATATGGTCCACGGCGGGAAGGTCGGCGAGTTCGGCTGCGACGTCCTCGATGTCTTCTGGCCGCCCCGGCCGGACTATGCCGAGAAGATGGCCAAGCGGCTGTCCGCCTATCACGCCGTCATCCCCGAGGAGTCGCGGGTTGAGCTGGTCGTGGACGGGGCGACACAGGGGCCGGGGCTGACCTTTACCGAGGGGCCCAAGTGGCTCAATGGCAAGCTCTACTTCTCGAACATGTTTTTTGAACAGAACTGGATGGGCGACCCGCAGCGGAGCGCGATCGTCGAAATGGACCCGGACGGTACCTACCGCCATATCTTGTTCGGCCAGATGCAGGCCAACGGGCTCATGCCGCTACGCTCCGGCAACCTGGCCGTCTGCGACATGTTCGGTCACCGGATCGTGGAGCTGACCACCCAGGGGACGATCGTGCGAACGCTGGTGACGAGCTATGAGGGCAAGCCGATCGACGGGCCGAACGATCTGGCCGTGGATGCGAAGGGAGGGATCTACTTTACCGACCCCCAGTTCACCCCGGACGCCAAGAAGAGCCAGCCGGGTAGGGCCGTCTATTACCGGACGCCGGAGGGAAAGGTTATCCGGGTGATCGAGCCCAACGTCTTCGCCATGCCCAACGGTGTCGTCCTCAGCCCTGACGGGAAGACGCTCTACGTCAACAACACCTACGACAGCGAGACCTTCTGGAACGTCGACACCGACAAGGACAATTACATCTGGGCGTATGATGTAAACGAGGACGGTACGCTCCGGAACGAGCGAAAGTTCGCCGAACTCCAACTTACGGCGGAGGTATTGGACCGGAAGGGAAGGAGCACGAGCGCCGACGGCATGACGATCGACGAGCTCGGCAACATCTATGTGGCCACTTACGCCGGACTGCAGATTTTCAACGGCCAGGGCGGGTTCATCGGGATCATCAGCCTCCCGGTCTTCCCGGTGAGCTGCTGCTTCGGCGGCGAGGACATGAAGACGCTTTATATTGTGGGCTACAACAAGGTTTATCGGGTCCGCACCAACGTGCGGGGCTTCCAGTATCCGCCCAAATAAAAATAATGGGGACACCATATCAATTTCCGAATTACCTCCCCAGATTTGCCCCAACGAGTAACAGCTATTTTATCCCCGCATTCTTCTAGCGCATAAAATTCGGAAATTGATATGGTGTCCCCAATTTAAGGAGGAGGGATGAGGAAAAACACCTTCAGCCGGCGCGGTTTCATGAAGATGGGACTCGGGGCTTTGGGAGGCCTCGCGCTGGGCCGCGGCTCGGCCGGTCGCGCCGCCGGTCTTCTTAATGGATTTCCGCAAGCCCATTCCGCCCCCCAGCTCTTTACCAAGGTCACCTCTGCGGCGCGGGTCAGCCTAATCAAAGGGGAGGACCGGTACAAGAACGTTACCCGGGCCCTCAAAGCTTTCGAGAACGATATCCTGCGCTCTATCGGGAACAAGAGGATCCTGCTCAAGCCCAACGTCGTGCTGGCCGACAACCCGATCGCCGTCACCCACGTAGACGCCATGCGCGCCATCCTCGATTTTCTCACGCCGCACAGCAAGAAAACGATCATCATCGGCGAGGGCGGACACCACAAGACCTTCGACGGCTACAAGAACGCCGGCTATCTCGAGCTCGAGAAAAGTTACAACGCCAAGCTCGTGGACTTGAACCTGGGCCCGTATGAATATCGCTACGTCTTCGGCGCCGAGCACAACCCGCTTCCCGTGCGCATCAGCTCGACCTGCCTGGACCCGGACGTCTACATCATCTCCGCCGCCCAGATGAAGACGCACAACTACGTTCTGGTCACCCTGTCGCTCAAGAACCTCCTCCTCGGCTGCCCGATCAAGGACGATAAGAGCAACGACAAAGCCCTCTTCCACACAGCGCCCACGGCCGTGAACGACCTCTGCCACTTCAACATATTCCACATCGCCCAGGATGTCTTCCCCGACCTGGCCGTGATTGACGGATTCGAGGCCATGGAAGGAAACGGTCCGGCCTGGGGAACTGCCCTGCCGGCGCATGTCGCTCTGGCCAGCCTCGACGCCGTGGCCGCCGACACCGTGGCGACGAAGATCATGGGGTTCGATCCCAAACGCGTCCTCTACCTGGCCTCGATGAACGAGGCTGGGATGGGCCAGGGGGACCTGGAAAAGATCACCGTCACCGGCACTCCACTCGACCAATGCCTGTTTAAGTTCAAGCCGCACGAAAAAATGGCCGAGGTCTACGGGTTGCAGTGATGCTCGGCGCAGTTGTCATCATCGCCCTTGCCGGCCTGGCCGCCGCCAGCATGAGCCACGCCACATTTAAAAGATACGCGTTCACTCTCTGGGTCTTCGCCTTCGTGGCCGCCTCGATGTTCTTTCCGGCAGGTTTTGGGACCTGGTTCCGCGCAGACCTCAAGATCCTNNCGCTCATCCAGGTCATCACCTTCGGCATGGGCACGACCCTCAGCGGCAAGGATTTTGGCCGCGTTATCACCATGCCCTGGCCGGTCTTAATCGGCATGTTCCTTCAGTACTTGATCATGCCGCTCGTGGGCTTCGGGATCGCTACACTCTTCCGGTTCGAGCCCGAAATCGGCGCCGGAATTATCCTGATCGGCTCGGTGCCGGGAGGCGTCGCCTCGAACCTGATCAACTACCTGGCCGGCGCCAACGTCGCCCTGTCCGTAACCATGACCGCCGTATCCACTCTGATTTCGCCCCTCCTAACTCCCTTCTGGATGAAGGTCCTGGCCGGCCGGATGGTTCCTGTCGATTTTCTTTCAATGATGTTCTCGATCATCAACATGATCATCGTCCCGATCATCGCCGGCCTCATCGCCAACAGGATTCTCTACAGCCGGAAGCGTTGGGCCGGACGGGCCGCCGTCCTCGGGATCATCGCAGCCGGATGCTTTGTCCTGGCTGCGGGGGTTTTCCTCTGGAGCATGGCGTTCCTTGGACCATTGGCCCAGATGAAGGGCGGCCTGCTCGTCGGGCTGGGGTTGATCGGCCTGGTGTCGCTGGCCAAACTCGTCATGCAGCATGTCATCAAAGGTCCCGAAAACTGGATGGACAAGGCGCTGCCGGTCGTTTCCATGGCCGGGATCTGCCTGATCATCGCCATTATCACCGCCCGCTCCCGGGACCAGCTTCTCACCTCCGGGCTGCTTCTCATTTTCGCCGCCATTCTCCACAATGCGACGGGTTACTTCCTCGGCTACTGGGGCTCCCGGGCCTTCCGGCTCAATGAGATCGACAGTCGCACCGTCGCCGTCGAAGTGGGGATGCAGAACGGAGGGATGGCCACGGGGATCGCCATGGACGTCCTGAAGAGCGCCAAGGCCGCGCTGGCGCCGGCTATCTTCGGGCCGTGGATGAATATCTCGGGCTCGATCCTCGCTTCCTGGTGGCGTCGCCGAATCCCAAAGTCTCGCTCACTCTAACAAAATTTCTCCCCAGGGATAACCATCTCTCCTCTTCTGCCCGATCCTCATTCTCTAGATCGTAGAGGCCTGTAAAGCTTGTCCCGAAAGGGGCGCTCTCGCAGTAAAACGGCCTGCAGGAAGCGGAAGCTGTCGGCCAGGTATCCTTCGTAGCCGCTTGGCTTGCCGTCCCGGGTCGTCCAGTCTATTCCCTGCCCGCCGGCGTCCCGGACACCGTTCTGGAACTCGCCCCGCATCTGGCGCTCGAGCATCGCCCGCAGCACTCGATCGGCGCGCTCCGGCTCTTCCAAGACATAGTGGGCGGCCAGAAAATGAAGACCAATGAGCGCCGCTTGATCTTATGGTTTGTCACAACTCGGCGCGACCTCGAGGTCTCGCCGCCGGTATTGTGGACTACAAAGTTTGCGCCGTGGACGAGACCTCGTCGGGGCTGCTGTTCGCCCGTCGCAAGGATTAGCGGTCGGTCGGCGCTTTGGCCGGTCGAGGTCGCTCTCCCCGCCATTTTGCGCCGATGATCCGCAAGTCATCGACCCAGAAGGCCGCCGTTCCTTGTCCTGAGCGATCCTGTAGGGAGAACCGGGAAAGGAGGGTCCTGGCCGCGCCCATAATAGGGAGCGGGATGCAGACACGCTTCCACCTCCCGGCCTCGATTTTCCCGCCATCGATGTAACGCGGGTCGTTAACTGGAGTCCTGAGCAGGGGAGTGCCATCCCGGTCGTAGAAGTACGCCCAAAGCAAGGGCTCTTCCCCGCCGAACCCGCGCACGTGGAATTCAAGGAAATAATAGGAATACGAAGCAAACGCCGGGTGCCATACAGAAACGGCTCCCCAGGGATCAAGCCTGGCCCGGAGGGAACGGCTGCCCCGGTAGGATTCTTCGGAAGCTTCAAAATCGCGCTCCGCGCTCCAGGACCAGTCTTCCCAGCCGTCGCCGAGTCCTTCGGCCAGGATCTCAACCCTACGGTCCGGGTTCGGCTCCGGTGTCCGATGGGGAACACGCAGGCGCAAGCCTCCGAACCAGTTCCTGATCATATCTTCGGCGGGCTTGTCATGCGGCGAATACCCGTCATCTTTGGGACCGCCTTCTAACGGGTCCGGGCTCCACGACCACCAGTAGATGCCGGCGAACCAAGGCTGCCTATAAACGCTTTCAAAGGCGGCCTGATAGCAGTCCACCTGCTCTTGGAGGTCGACCTCCCCCTGGATCTGCCAGTCCCAAGGATGCATGGCTGTCCCGTCTATGCTCCGATAGCCGATCTCGGTCAGGATAAGCGGCTTCTTCCACTTGGCGGCAAGGGACGCGAGGGAGACGACAATCGGCTGCCAGGCGGTCCTGAGCTCGTCCAGCGAGGGGTTGGTCTTTGTGCTTAGAGGATAATAGGCGTCCACTCCGATGATGTCCACGGCGTCCCACCAGGTCATGCCGACTTCCTCTCCGCTGTGGTTTCCGGCGTAGATAAGGGGACCCGTGTAGCGGGAGCGGATGCCGGCCACGACCGTTCGCCAATCGGCTTCCCGGTGGGTCGTGCCCTCGAGCTCACAGCCGACACAAAACTGGTCGGCGCCATGGGCGGCGGCCAGGTCGGCATAGTGCTCGATGAATGTTCGGTAGGAGATGAACCATTCGGTCCATTCGGACTCGGTGGTATAGGACTGGCCGATCTGGCCTCGCCAATGGGAAGGGTCGTTCGAGAGGTCAAGATGCGGTTTGAGCATGACTTTAAGTCCTAGGGTATGGGCTTGGCCGAGGGCGTGGATCAGGTCGTCATCGGTCGGGGTGGACTCGCCGGCAAAGATCCGGGTTGATCCGAGGTTGTCCTGATAGCAGGTGACGATCAGGCTGATCCAGTCGGCCCCGGTCTCGGTGAGATGGGCGAGCGAGATGTCGGAATCCGGAAGGGAGTAGAGTCCCGGCCACCAGCAGGCATAGGATATTCCCCTTTGCTTTTCCTGGGTGGCGCTTACCATAACCTGAGGCCCGGAGCAGCACGGGGGAACGAGAATCAAAAGGGCTAGCAAAAAAAGCGTCGATTTCTTCATCGAAATACCCCTCACTTTTATATCCTTTTCCTTTGACGCGGTCAACCGTCGCGTGGCCACTTCGCCCTCACCCTGCACCCTCTCCTATCCAAGGGAGAAGGGAATCCGAGAAAGTCGTGGCGGGCACTTGAGCATTGCCGGCAAAGAGAGTAAAATTGACTTGTTCGGTGCCTTGGATTGGAGAGTATGCAGCGTTAGAGAGGGGTCCTTGTCTGATTGGAGGTTGGGGCGTGTCGACGGCTTCGCTCACTCTGACGGGGGGAGGAGTGTGATGCCCGGCGCCAAGGGCTGGGAGGTCTGCCTCTACTCCGATTTCACGGATTACCAGGTCTGGTGCAAGAATTTCCGCTCCCGGCGACGCGCCTGCCGTTTCATGCGCAGGGAACTCGGCCGCGGCGAGTCCTTCTACTGCGCGACCATCTCCAGCGAAGAGGGTTCAGCCTTCCTTACCTTCTACTGGAACGGCCAGGTCATCATTCCCTGGGACAAACCCTGGGTGCTCTCACGGAGGCAGGCCCTCGAGCTCGAGGGGAATGGCCAACCCGGGCCGGATTCGTAGAAAATACAAAATCTATATGAATTATCGGAATAGTAGAAATATTTTGACATTTCCGCTAAAATGGGGAAAATTATAGAGTCTTGACGCAGCGAAGACGAAAAATGAAAATCCGCTATATCAACAGCCGGCGGCTGTACCTGGCCTTCCTGGCGGGCGGCAACGCCGTCATCCAGGACAAGGACTACCTCAACCGGATCAACGTCTTCCCCGTCCCGGACGCGGACACCGGGACCAACCTGGCGGCCACCATGCGCTCGATCGCCGAGACGGCCGTAGTCAGCAGGTCCCTGAAGACCACTCTCCGGTCGATCGCCGACGCCGCCCTCTCCGGAGCCCGGGGTAACTCCGGGCTCATCTTCGCCCAGTTTCTCCACAGCCTGAGCACCGAGATCGAGAACGAGAACCATCTCACGGTCAGGACCTTCGCCGAGTCGGTCCGGCGGGCGGCCCATTCGGCCCACAAAGCCATGCTTCACCCGGTCGAGGGGACGATGCTCACGGTCATGCGGGAATGGGCCGAGGCCGTGCACCAGAAGGCCGCCAAGACGTCCGATTTCGTGGACCTTCTCTACGATTCTCTCCAGGCGGCGAAGCAATCGCTGCTGGATACGCCTAAACGGCTCGCCGTCCTGGCCAAGGCCGGTGTCGTCGATGCCGGAGCCAAGGGCTTCGTGGACTTCATCGAGGGTGTCTGGCATTTCACCCGGGACGGCGAGTTGAGAGAAATCACCCAGATCTCCGTATCGTCTCCTGAACTGCCGCAGAAGGTCCATTCATTCAGGGGCGAGATCACCTATCGTTACTGCACCGAGGCCCTCCTCGAGGGGAAGAACATGGACCTGGGAAAGGTCCGGAGCATTATGGAGTCATGCGGCGATTCGGCCATCGTAGCCGGCTCGGAGCAGAAGTTCCGCCTCCATATCCACACCAACGCCCCGGCGGACCTGTTCCACGAGCTGAAGGACATCGGCTCGACCGTCCAGATTAAAGTCGACGATATGCGTAGACAGTACGAGGCCAGCCACAACCCGAAATCGCCGATCGCCCTGGTCACGGATTCCGCCTGCGACTTGCCGCCGGGGTTCATCGATGAGCATCAGATCCACGTCATCCCATTTAACTTGTCTTTCGGAACCGACCAGTATCTCGACAAGCTGACCATCACACCCGATCAGTTCTACACGCTGCTTAAAACCCGGCGCGAACACCCCCAGAGCTCTCAGGCGCCGGTGGCCCTGATGCAGAATCTTTTCTCCTTCCTTTCGACTTTCTACGAATCCATCCTCGTCTTTAACCTCTCTTCCGGGTTGAGCGGCGCCTGGGGCTTCAGCCGGCAGGCCGCCGAGGAGGTTACGGAAAAGAGAATCTCGGTCATCGACACCAAAACGCTGTCAGTTGCGGAGGGCCTGATTGTCATGCGGGCCGCCGAGGCCCTGAGCTCAGGAGCGAGCCACGATGAAATCGTCCGCCTGTCGGAGGATTGGATCGCCAAGACGCGCATCCTCGTGGACATCGCCACCCTCAAATACCTGGTCCGCGGCGGCCGGATCAGCCCGATGAAGGGACTCGTCGCCAGATTGCTCAACCTCAAGCCTATCATCACCATCGACGAGAACGGGAAGGGGCTTCCCTTCGGAAAGTCGTTCGGCCGCCGGAGCAATATGAAGAAGATCCTCCGGATGATCGGAGAGATGGCCGCCGAGAAAAAAATCTGGCATTACGCTATCGTGCACGCCCAGAACCTGCCGCGCGCCCAGGCGTATGCGTTGAAACTCGAGGAGTCGCTCGGCCGTCCGCCCGCCTACATCATGGATGTCTCGCCCGTGATCGGCGTCCACAACGGCATCGGTGTCGTGGGCGTCGCCCTCATGTTTGAATAAAAAAGCCGACAGCTTTTTTTCCCCTTGGTTCCCCAAAAAACTGAAAAAAACTCTTGACAAGCCGATCTATATGTCGTATTTATGACGTCGAGAGCACAAGATATTGTGTTGAAAAAGAGGGATCAGAAGCCGTAGGAAAGCCAGACCGGGGGCGGTTCTGGGCCGCTTATGGAATAAAAGGGAAGGAGGGCCAGGAGAGGAAGGAGAGGAATCCTATTGTCCTGCTCCCTTTATACACCCGGTTTCCGCCTTGGATGAGGCCCTCCTTCTTGTAAATTCAAAGCCTCATACTTTTTCTTGACGCATCTTCTATGATAAGTATCTCAGCTTCATCGTCAATCGCCCCTTTAGGTGGATTCCGGGATGAATTTCCACCCCCTGAGCTCACCCTTTAAGGGGACAAGAATTCGGTTCATAAAAGAGGAAAATCGGGGACATGAACGAAATTTCTGAATTTCGTATCGTGTCCCCAGTTCTTGTGCTATCATTTCGGGAAATTCAGGAGAGAGGAGAAGCGCATTGAAAGTCAGAGAATTCATCGAGAACAAGATCGTTGATATCAAGAAGACGGTGGGCGATGAAGCGGCCATTTCGGCCCTTTCGGGCGGCGTGGACAGCTCCGCCTGCACGGTCCTGGCCCACCGGGCGATAGGCGGCCGGCTCAAGGTCATCTTCATTGACGACGGGTTGATGCGGGAGGGCGAACCCCGGCAGGTTCAAGAGACATTCGGCAAGCTGGGGATCGGGGTGGATATCGTCGACGCCCAGGCGGAATTTTTCGGGGCCCTGGCCGGGAAAACCGATCCTGAGGAGAAGAGGAAGGCGTTCCGCCAGACGTTCTACAGCGTTTTCGGCCGGGAGGTTTTAAAGAGCCGGGCCCGCTTCCTCGTCCAGGGGACGATCGCCGCCGACATCATCGAGACCAAAGGCGGGATCAAGACGCAGCACAATATCCTGGAGCAGATCGGCATCGACCCGGAAAAAGCGTTTGGGTTTAAGGTCGTCGAGCCGATCAAGGAGCTCTTCAAGCCCGAGGTGCGGAGGGTGGCCAAGGAGTTGGGGCTCCCCGAGAGTGTTTATCGCCGGATGCCTTTCCCCGGACCCGGGCTCATGGCCAGGGTGCTCGGCGAAGTGACGTCGGAGAGAGTGGCCATAGTGCGGAAGGCGACCGTGGTCGTCGAGCAGGAGATCCGCAAGCTGGCTCCGTTCCAGGCCTTTGCCGTTCTGCTCAACGACATGGGGACCGGGGTTGAGGGGGGACGGCGGAAATTCGGGCACGTCATCATCATCCGTTCGGTCGAAAGCCGCGACGCCATGAAGGCCCGGCCGACGCCCGTTCCTTGGGATATGCTGATGAAAATGTCGCGCCGGATCGTCAAAGAAATTCCGTCGGTGACCCGCGTGGCTTATGAATTGACGCCCAAACCGCCGGCCACAATCGAATACATCTAATTCGGGGACACCATATCAATTTCCGAATTTCTTAAAAAATTCGGTGACATGAACCGAATTTCTTAATTCGGTATCGTGTCACCAGAATTTTCTCAGCTTTCGCCTCTCCCTTGATGGGAGAGGCTTTGGAGAGGGTGGCTCATAGAAGCGCCAAACCGTTGAATTTCCTCGGCAAATCTGGTATTTTAGCCCTCACGGCGCTATCGTCTAGAGGCCCAGGACAGGTGGTTCTCAGCCATCAGACCGGGGTTCGAATCCCCGTAGCGCTGCTGCTTCCGTTCTTCAATCTATCGCAATGCGAGCGGATACATCTGATTTGACTTGCCGCCATCTATTTGATAACAGATGGCCGAAGGAGAGTACGGTCAGATGAAGAAGATAAATGCGGCCGCTTTTATTTTTCTGGCCGGCCTGACAGCAGGATGGCCGGGCGCAAGGGCCACAAGCCTCCAAGAGAAGAAACCGGAAGAAAAGCATAGGCCCATATCCCAGGAACGCATCTACAGATTCCCGCCACTCAACGTCGTCGTCGAGGACTTTCCCGCCCCCGGGCTGATCCTGGACATCGGCGGCGGGGGAGAGGGAGTCATCGGCCAGCTCAAGCACCAGCAGGTTGTGGCCATCGACCTGATCAAACGCGAGCTCGAAGACGCCCCGGGCAAGCCTCTCCTGAAGATCGTCATGGACGCGCGGGACTTGAAGTTCCTCGATGATGATTTTTCCACGGCCACCGTCTTTTTTACCTTCATGTATATCGATGCCGCCGATCACGAACAGGTCTTCAGGGAGCTCTTCCGGGTGTTGGCTCCAGGCGGCCGGCTGCTCATCTGGGACGTCATCTTTCCGAAGCGGCTGGATGAAAAAAAAGATGTCGCCCTATTCCCTTTGAAGATCAGGCTGCCGGGAAAAGAGATCAATACCGGTTACGGAGTCGAATGGCCTGAGAATGAGCTGGGGATGGACCATTACATCGCTCTGGCCAAGAAGGCGGGGTTCGAAGTCATTACTCAGAAGGAACACGAGGGCTGGTTCTTCCTCGAGCTGATGAAGCTCAAGGATTAGCCTCTGCTTTCGGCGGAGCCGCGGGAGACGACGGAACGGGCTTCTGCGTTTTCCCGGCCTTATCCCGCACCGAAAAGGACAGGGCGATGAAGACCACTCCAACGAGGCAGACAAAAAGCGCTACCCAGATCACCGGGGAAAAGAGCTGGTCGATGATGCGCTCCGGGATCCATCTCAGCTTGTCCAATACCAGATCTCCGAGGTCGCTGGCCCAGCGGTCATGCCAGGAAAAAGGCGCCGCCTGGATCGCCCAGAGGGACAGGTATTTCGTGGCCAGGGACAGCAGAAGCGCCGGTATGCCGCCCACGAGGATAGAGGTCCCCGACCAGCGGCAGATGCCGGCCGGCGATGAGGCCGCAATGAGCGCGCCGAGGAAGATAAACGCGGCCGGGATGAGGAAGAGGAAATAGGAGAGGAGCGTGATTGTCCGGGAGAGGCCCAAGGGAAGGAATGGGAAAGTGCGGACACCCTCGAAGACTTCGAACTCGTTATCCATGTCGTTGGCGGCCCGGGCACGCGCCTCATTGAGCACCTGTTTGGCCACCACCGGGTCAGGCCGGCAGGCGGGAGGTTCAAAGTGGCGGCCGCCCTCCGTCGCCAAATCGCTCCAGGTTTTTTGCCCCCGCTCATCACAGGGAGGGAGGTTTTCGAGCGTCTTTTCGAGGAACAGGTCCACCTCCGGATGAAGGAGGGCCTCTTTGAGCGGCCGGAGGTCGATGACGATCGGCCTGGGCCTCCTCTCGCCCCTGAGCACGCGGCCGACCTGCTTCAGCGAATCGGACAGCTCTCCCCCCATCCACTCCAGGAGACCCGTCTTTTCCATTAATGCCCGCGGCGATATTCCGGTCTTGGCGGCCGCCTGAAACCAGGCCCGCGTGTCGCTGTCGCCTATATATTCTTCGTCCTGGGCTTCGCGGAAGATCTCATCCGCCGTCTCCGGGATGTCGGCGATGATCTTGCGGGGGAGTTCGGTGAGGAACTCGGGCGAGACCGAGGCCTTGATCATCCCTACGGCCCAGATGATCCCGAACAGCGAGGGAAGGCCGAAAAAGACAATCAGAATGAGTCCGATGAATCGCCTGGCGATATNNGCTTGGGGGACGGATGGAGACGACCCAGCGCATCCGGTGATAATACATGCCTTATCGTGCGTCTTGTTTATTGAGGCCTGGAACAGCCGGCCGGAAAGGCATCCCACTTGATGAAAGTACCCAACAGATGGCTTGACACGAATATCGTGTTACACTATTCTAGTGTCATGAAGAATGTCACTATCACCCTTGACGAGAACGTGGCTCGTTGGGCGAGAATCCGGGCCGCCGAGCTCAACACCAGTGTTTCTCGGCTGGTCGGCGACATGCTGCGGCAGAAGATGGACGATGATGAGAGATATGACCGGGCCGGGCACGAATTCCTTTCCCAGAAGCCTTTGAAGCTGAGAAAGGCGGGCTCGAAGTATCCCCGGCGTGAGGAGCTTTATGGACGATAAAGTCTTCGTGGATACGAACGTTCTTGTCTACGCCCGCGATTCCACGGAACCTCAGAAGCAAAAGCNNACCGGAACGTGCCCGCCAGGACGTCCGCCTGCTGTTTTCCTGGCTGCCTGTCCAGATAGATCCCCGCGTTATCGAGACGGCCTGGTATGTTCAGGACCGGCACCGTCTTTCCTGGTGGGACGCCTTAATCGTCTCGGCCGCTCGTCTGGCCGGATGCCGCTATATTTTATCGGAGGATTTTAAGAGCGGCCAGGAACTCGTCGAAACCAAAATCATCAATCCTTTTCAGCTCTCTCCCGGCTC
>DQHV01000368.1:13426-20540 GCA_003524335.1 Candidatus Aminicenantota bacterium
CCCACCTGTTCGAACACCTGATGTTTAACGGCAGCGAGCACTATGACGACGACTACTTCAAGCCCATGGAGAAGGTGGGCGCAACCGACCTCAACGGCACAACCAACGAAGACCGGACCAACTATTTCGAGAACGTGCCTGTCTCAGCCTTTGACCTGGCCCTCTGGATGGAATCCGATCGGATGGGCCATCTCCTGGGCGCCATCACCCAGGCCAAGCTGGACGAGCAACGCGGCGTCGTCCAGAACGAAAAGCNNATATTCCTGGACCGTGATCGGCGCGATGGAAGACCTCACTGCCGCCGCGCTCGCAGACGTTCAGGAATGGTTCAAGACCTATTATGGAGCAGCCAACGCCGTCGTCGCTATCGCCGGGGATATTAAGACGGAGGAGGCCCTGGAAAAGGTCAAGAAATACTTCGGCGACATCCCTTCCGGGCCGCCGATTGCTAAGCATGAGGCCTATACTGCCAAGCGGTCGGGCATCCAGCGTCAGGTCGTGCAGGACCGTGTTCCGCAGGCTCGTGTCTATAAGATCTGGAATGTCCCCCAGTGGGGCTCTTCCGAAAGCGGCTATCTCAACCTGGTGAGCGATGTCCTGGCGTCGGGGAAAACCTCCCGGCTGTACAAACGGTTGGTTTATGAAGACCAGATCGCCACAGACGTCTCCGCCTACATCGATCAGCGCGAGATTGCCGGGCAGTTCACAATCATCGCTACGGCCAAGCCTGGTGAGGAATTGGCCAAGGTCGAAAAGGCCCTGGACGAAGAGTTGGCCCGTTTCCTTGCCGCAGGTCCCACAGAAGAAGAACTCAAGCGCGTCAAGACGCAGTATGTCGCCCAGTTCATCCGCGGCAGCGAGCGGATCGGCGGGTTCGGCGGGAAGTCCGATATCCTGGCCACCAGCCAGGTTTTCGGCGGCTCGCCCGACGCCTATAAGACTTCTCTCCGAACAACCCAGGAAGCCACGGCCAAAGACCTCCACGAGGCGGCGAAAAAGTGGCTCTCCGACGGCGTCTATATCTTGGAAGTTCATCCTTTTCCTTCTTATACAACCACGGCCTCCCAGGTTGATCGCTCCAAGCTCCCGGAGCCGGCGACGCCTCCCGCAGCCAAGTTTCCCGAATGGCAGCGGGACAGCCTCTCCAATGGATTAAAAATCATCCTGGTCGACCGGCCGACCATCCCCACCGTGGATTTCTATCTCCTGGTCGATGCCGGCTACGCCGCTGACCAGTTCGGCGCCCCGGGAACAGCCTCTTTGGCCATGAACATGCTGGACGAGGGGACAAAAACGCGTTCCGCGCTGCAGATCAGCGAGGAGCTGGCTCAACTCGGCGCCCAGCTCGGTGCGGGGTCCCAACTGGATGTTTCGACCGTCTATCTTTCTGCGCTCAAGGCAAACCTCGATCCGTCGCTCGATATTTTTGCCGATGTCATCCTTAATCCCGCCTTCCCAGAAAATGAGTTTAACCGGCTGCAAAAGCAGACCCTGGCCTCCATCCAGCAGGAGAAAGCCTCTCCGCTTATGCTGGCGCTCCGCGTTTTCCCCGGCTTGCTCTACGGACCAGGCCACGCCTATGGGAATCCCCTAACTGGATCCGGGACCGAGCAATCGGTGTCATCGCTTGCTCTGAAGGACCTGGCGGAATTTCACCGCACCTGGTTCAAGCCGAACAACACCACCTTGATTGTCATCGGTGCCGCGAACTTGGCCGAGGTTAAGCCCAAGCTCGAGAAACTCTTCAGCGGCTGGAAGAAAGGAGAGGTTCCGAAGAAGAACATCAGCGCCGTCAAGCTCCCCCCGAAATCATCCCTCTACCTAGTCGATAAGCCCCAGGCGCCCTCGTCCATTATCCTGGCCGGGCACGTGGCTCCACCCAAGGCTAACCCCGATGAGATTGCCATCGAGTCCATGAACAATATCCTCGGCGGCTCGTTTACCTCCCGGATCAACATGAACCTCAGGGAAGACAAACACTGGTCCTACGGAGCGGGAAGCGTCCTCATCTCGGCCCGCGGGCAGCGGCCATTCATTGCCTATGGGGTCGTCGAAGGAACCAAGACCGCGGAATCGGTGGCCGAAGTGATGAAGGAGCTGCGCGAGATCCTGGGCACTCGGCCCCCGACGGCGGAAGAGCTGGACAAGATCAAGAAAAATCAGATCCTCAGCATGCCCGGCCAGTGGGAAACCAACAACGCCGTGGCCGGATCGATCATGGAGATAATCACTTACAGCTTGCCCGACGATTATTTCCTGACCTACGCGCAAAAGGTCCGCGACTTGAGCCTCGCCGGTGTAGCCAAGGCGGCCAAGGACGTGCTCCGCCCCGACAGCATCGTCTGGATCGTCGTCGGCGACCGGGCCAAGATCGAGGAGGGAATCCGCAAGCTGGGCTTCACCTCAATCAACCTGATCGACGCCGACGGCCATCCGGTGAAGTAAGCGATCAATAAAAAATGCCCCCTCCCCAGGCGGGAGGGGGCATTTTTGTCTGCGATCAGTAGATCGATAAGGCTAGAATTGGAACTTGAGCCCGAGCTGGAACCTCCTCGGATAGGGGATCCAGAGGGGTTCTTTGTAAGCACTGCTCCACATGTTGGAGGACCTCCACCTGGTCACCGTACCATCGTTGAGCAGGTTGAAGACGTCTCCCATGACACTGAGCCTGGCCGTTTTATACAGGTTGAAGGTCTTCTCCACTCTAAGGTTGAGGAGGTGCTGGTCGTCGAACCGCTCCTTTCCTTTAGGCTCGGCCAGAATGACATCAGTACCAGGCTGATTGACGCTTACCCTGACGAATTTCAGTGTCGGCCTCCCGCTCTGGTAGAGGTAGTTGGCGCTGAACAGGATATCCCAGGGGAAGTTGTAGCCGAAGGAAAGCTTCACCAGCCAGCGTTTGTCCAGGTTCAGCGGGCCTTTAGCGTTGATCAGGCTGTTAGGGTCGGCGCCGAATTTCCCGGTATACCAAACTAGGGACTGGCTCATGCCGTAGCTGCCGGTTGACCGAGCGCTTAGGTTTAGGCCTTCCGCCTTCGACCATGTTACCGAAGCGTTCATCAGCCATTTGTTGGCGTACCTCTTGTTGAGCTCGAGGATGACGCCGGTATAGGTCTGGCCCCAGTCTTTGGGGTTGGACAGCCAGTGGTCGAACTCTCCATCGACCCAATTCCAGACCTGGTAGGTCTGCCCGTTGTCCTCGGAGACCCGGGTCACCTGTTCATAGACGCCACCCCGGTCCTCATAGCCGAAGGGATCCTTCCCCTTCTTGTATAAGAATGTGGCTCCCAAGGAGAGGTTGGCGGCCAGCTCCCGCTCCAGTCCGACCGAGAACTGATCGTAGTACGGGTTCTTGATCTCCGGGTCCATCGTGTAGCCAGCCTCTGCCGGCAGCACGTACTGGAGGTCCCATTCCGAGCCGTTCCACCAGTAGGTGGAGAGGTCCGGAGCGTTCGGCCCCGGCCATTCCCAGTTGGCGATGTAGGGGTAGACGAAGTATCGCCCGTAGGATGCCTTGAGGAGCGTCTTCTGGTCCGAGGTCAACTGGAAGGCGAGGCCGATCCGCGGGGACAGCGAATCCCAGACGATCAAGTCCTCGATGCCTATCCCCATCTGGCCTATCTCCTCGAAGTTGCTCATCAGTGGGAACTTAGGGATATAGGCGTCGTGGCGGTCATAGCGCAACCCTAGGTTAATGGTCAGCCGGTCGCCGATCTTCCAGGAGTCGTCGATGAACCCGCCGATGTTGAGGACGGTTCCGCCGTAGCGGTTGGTGTCCTGGACATAAAGATAATAAGGCTCCCCGGCATAATCGTAATAGAACTTCCCGCCTCCGTATCCTCCGTAGGTGTCACTCGTCCCCCGGTTGAACTGGACTCCGATCTTGAACTCGTGGTCGCCGGCCAGGAAATCATCCGCGAAATGAGTGACGGTCGCGTTGACCTGATGGCGGGTGACGATGTAAAACCAAGGCCAGACGGGTCCGCCCGAGGTCACTCCGGTGGCGCCGTCGTAATGCGGCGGATTGTGGATGTCTCCGCCGGGGAAGGCCGGGAGGTAATCGTTGGGGCTGTAATAGCCGGAATACTTGGCCTCGAAGAAGGAGTTGTTGCTGATGAGCCAGGTCCACATGCCTGTCCAGATGTGCACCAGGTCAGTCTCACCCAGGATGGTCTCCGGCAGGTTGTAGGGGTCGGCGGCGCCGGAACCGTAATCCTTCTGGCGGTTGTACATCAAGACCATCTTTTGGGCCCTGCCGAACTGGGCCGAGAGCTTGAGAAACTGCTCGTTGTGCGTCCCTTTGTAGGGGTAGTCCGGATCATCTCCGAAGTCGGAGGCCCTGTCCAACGAGTTGTTGAAGATACCGAAAAACCAGATCTTATCCTTCAGGATCGGCCCGCCCAGGGTGAAGGCGTAGTCGTACCATTTCACCCGGTTGAAGGAGTAATACCCATCGCCCGTCTGTTCATTGTAGGGCTTGGGGTTGTTATCACCGGTCAGGCTTTTGAACTGGCCGTAATAGCTGGCGCTTCCCGAAATTCGGTTTCCTCCCGACTTGGTGACGATGTTCACGACCGCGCCGGAGAAATTGCCGTATTCCGCCTGGGCCCCGATGCCGGTGATCTCGATCTCCTCGAACATGTCGGGGACGGGCCAGGACCAGGCCGTCCCGATCTCCGGGTTGCTCAGGTCGACACCGTCCACATACATGGCGTTTTCTTCAGAGTTCGAGCCGTAGGCCGTGAACCGGGAGGATGACTCGCCGTGGCTGGTCGCAAAACCGGCCGTCTGGTTGACGATGTCGAAATAGGTGGACCGGTTGAAGGGGAGCTTCTCGAGCGCCTCCTTGGCATAGGTCGTGGATAATCCCGATTTCGTAACGTCGACGACGGGAGACGCGGCCGTGACAGTTACCAGCTCCTCGAGCGTCGCCTGTTTGAGCGAAATGTCCTGTGTCACCGTGCTGTTCAAGCTGACGATGAGGTTGGGCTGCTCGACCGTCTGAAAGCCTTCGAGCTTGAAGACGATCCTGTAAGTCCCGGGAGGCAGGTTGGCGAATCGATAGAAGCCCCTGTCGGTAGTGACCTGGGAATGGACGCCGCCCATAAGGGCGAGACTCGAGACCTCCACCGTCACCCCGGGCAGCGGCGCGCCCTGTTCATCCGTGACGACGCCGGTGATCTTACCGGTCAGGCGTTGGGCCTGAAGGAAGCCGGCGGCCAGAATGAGACAGGCCGCTGCCAGAAAAGCCTTTTTTAGCATGCGGTTGTGGAAATGCATGTACCCTCCTCAAATGGAATTAGGATAGAGAAAGATTGCCGTTTTCCCCGACGATGGCAAGATTCATCACGACTTGCTAGGACAGCATTATAAATAGACTATGCGCAAATTTTTTCCTAAGTTGCCCTAATTGTCAAGTTCTTTTTTAGTTCCATCTTTCTTGCATTTATTGGCCGATCGTTTTATCTTAAGATATCCATCCGGGAAGCTGAAAGTATCCGATCATCCGCAACCTGAATGTGAGCAGAAAAGTGGAAGGAACAAAATGGGAAAAACCAAGGAGCACAGCATGAACAAACGCCTCCTCATCGCCGGGTTCCTCATCAGCGCTTTCATCCTGTTGGGCGCCAGCCAGGAGGACATGGGAAAAGGACGGATCACCGGCACCGTGGCCGACGAAAACGGGGCGCCCGTAGAAGGGGCGCTGATCGTGGCCCAAAGCCTCCGCAGCCAGACCAAGCTCGAAGGACGGTCGGACGGCAAAGGCAAGTTCGCAATCGCAGGGCTGGGCACCGGCGGTTGGCGCATCACTGCTTCCAAGGACGGCTACGGGAGCTCAAGCCTCGAGATGAACATCCGCCAGCTGGGGGTAAACCCACCCATCGCATTCACGCTGAAGAAGATCAGCGGCGCAGCTGGCATCTCCTCGAACAAGGAGGCCCTGGCCATGCTCGACCAGGGCAACGCCCTCCTTAACCAGGAAAACTACGATCAGGCGCTCCAGGTTTTCGGGGAGTTTCAGGGTAAGTATCCCGAAATCTACCAGGTCCATCTCAACATTGGGACGTGCTACTTGAGGAAGGGAGAGTTGGACAAGGCGGAGGCCGAGTTCAAGCTGGTCCTGGACAAGACGCTGGAGACGCACGGTGACCTGAAGAAAGACGTCGAGGTATCACTTCGGGCCAGCACTGGGTTGGGCGAGGTCGCTTTGCGCCGGGGTGACTTTGATGCCGCCCAGAAGCATTTCGCTCAGGCGCTCGACCTCTCGCCCCAGGACGAAGCGGCCGCCTACAATGTCGGCGAGCTGCTTTTTTCGAACCAAAAGATCGATGAAGCCATCCGCTACCTGGAGCTGGCCATCCAGATCAAGAAGGACTGGCCGAAACCCTACCTGAAACTGGGTTATGTTTACCTGAACAAGGGGGATTTCGCCAAGTCACTGGAGAATTTCAACGCCTTCATCAAGCTTGATCCTGAGAATCCGGAAGTCCCTCAGGTCAAGAACATGATCGACACGATCGAGAAGATGAAAAAGTGAGGCCAGGCGTGAAAAATCCCGCTCGCATCTCCCGGCGGTCGGCGGTCCGGAGGATCGGCTCTATCGGTGCGGCTTCTGCCCTGGGTACGATCCTGCCGTCCCGTCCCGCCGCCGCAGCCGGCCGCAAATCTGATGCCTTCGCTCTCGTCGGCGACCGTTTCCACAACTTCGATTACATCCGGACCGCACTCCACAGGACACTGGTCAAGGAGTCGGGCGTCTCGGTCACGTTCACGCCCGATTATACGCTGCTAACCCGGGACACCCTGAAGGCTCACCGGCTGCTCATCTTGCTCTGCGACGGCCTGGTTTTTCCATAACGCCAGTTACATCTCCGGAGCGAACGCGGACTTCAGGGACGTCGAAGGAGCTCTTTTCACCGGGCACACACCTTTCCGCCCCTATAAGATGAAGATCATCAACCCCGATCACCCGATTACGCGGGGGGTGAAAGATTTCGTGGTGACCGAGGAACAGCACTATCTCATCTACGATAAAGATCCCAAGTCCGTGTTGATCCGGAGCGTCAACGAGGAGGGGCTGGAATACTCGACGACCCAGTACGGAAACCAGGGC